>NZ_JBHVYK010000053.1:26429-55786 GCF_042880855.1 Streptomyces sp. NPDC058291 | reverse complement strand
GACCGCCGGCGCGCCGCCGCCGTATCCGACAGGCGGCGGCGCGCCCTCGCTCGTATGGTGGAAAGCGATGGGCCGCATGCGGCCCGTGCCCCCCGGTGCGGCTGTGGCCTGCGGCGCGAGAACCTCCTCATGCGGGAGCAAGCCCATGACACACGCGTACACGCGACTGCGCGGCGGCATTGTGGCCGCCGCCGCGGTGGGGGCGCTGGTGGCGCCCGCGGCGGCCGGCGCGACGCCGCCGCCGTCCTCGGCCGCCGCCGTCGCGACCGCCACCGAACCGCCCTCGCCCACCGCGTCCGGGGGCGGCGTCGTCGCACTCACCCCCGACGTGCGGCAGCAGGTCGACGACGCCGTCCAGCGGGTCATGAAGCAGGCGAACGTGCCCGGCGTGAGCGTCGGCATCTGGGCGCCCGACGAGAGCCCGTACGTGAAGTCCTTCGGCGTCCGCGACAAGAGCACCGGTCAGAGGATGGCGCCCGACCTGTTCCTGCGCATCGGCAGCGAGACCAAGACGTTCACCGTGACCGCGGTCCTGCAACTGGTCGACGAGGGCAGGATCGGCCTCGACGACACCATCGGCAAGTACATCGACGGTGTGCCCAACGGCGACAAGATCACCCTGCGGCAGCTGGCCGGCATGCGCAGCGGACTGTTCAACTACTCCGCCGACGAGGACTTCTTCAAGGCGCTGACGTCCGATCCGACGCGGCCCTTCACCCCGCAGCAACTGCTCGACTACTCCTTCAAGCACCCCGTGCTCTTCCCGCCGGGCAAGGAGTTCTACTACTGCAACACCAATCTGATCCTCCTCGGCCTGCTCGTGGAGAAGATCAGCGGTCAGCATCTGAACGACTACATCCACGAGCACGTCCTGAACCCCGCCGGACTCGACGACACGCTGTTCCCGACCGGCGCCGAGTTCCCCACGCCGCACTCCCAGGGCTACACCGACCAGACCGCGACCGGGAAGGTCGAGGACTCGGCCGACTGGAACCCCTCCTGGGGCTGGGCCGCCGGCGCGATGATCTCCACCCTGGACGACCTGCGCGTCTGGGCGCGCACCGTGGCCACCGGCGTGCTGCCCGACGGCAACCGGATGATCAGCCCCGCGACCCAGAAGCAGCGGCTGATCACCCCGGCCACGCCCATCCCGGGCGCCGGCTACGGCCTCGGCATCTTCAACGTTCAGGGCTGGATCGGTCACAACGGCTCGCTGCCCGGCTACGAGTCGCTGACCGTCTACCTGCCGTCCGCGCGGACCACCCTCGTCGTCGTGCTGAACACCGACATCAACTACAAGAACGAGGAACCCAGCACCCTGTTCGGCGACGCGATCACCTCGATCATCTCCCCGGACCACGTGTTCGACCTGCCGGCGGAACCCACGGCGAGGTGAGGACGTTCGAACAGGTGCAGGGTGAGTCGGTTCGTGCACGGGGAGGGTGAGATGCGGGAGCAGGAGCAGGAGCAGGAGCAGGAGCAGGAGCAGGAGCAGGAGCAGGAGCAGGACGGCGCCGCGGAGGAACGGCGCCGGGACCGGTTCGGTGCGTTGCCCGGGCGGGTGCGCCCGCAGGACATGGTGGAGGAGCGGCCGGCCACGCCGAGGGACCCGGCGCGGGACGCCTACGATCCGGACGAGTTCGCGGTCCGGTACGGGCTCTGAGCCGGCGAGGGCGGCCGGGGAGCGCTTCTCCCCGGCCGCCCTCGTGGCGGGTTCGTCGGCTCAGGAGGCCCGCACCTCGGCGATCGTCACCGGCCGGTGCTCGTGCAGGGAGAGCGTGCACGCCTCCGCGATCCAGCCCGCCTCCAGGGCGTCCTCGATCGTGCAGGGGGAAGGGCGCGAGCCGGCCACGACCTCGGTGAACGCGGTGAGTTCGGCGCGGTAGGCGGCGGTGAAGCGGTCCATGAAGAAGTCGTGCGGCGTGCCGGCCGGGAAGATGACGCCGGGTTCCACCGAGCGCAGCGGCAACTTGTCCTCCAGGCCCACGACGATGGAGTCCGTGAAGCCGTGCAGCTCCATGCGGACGTCGTAACCCCGGGCGTTGTGGCGGGAGTTGGAGACCACGGCGATCGTGCCGTCGTCCAGGGTGAGGATCGCCCCGGTGGTGTCGGCGTCGCCGGCCTCCCTGATGTAGTCGGCGCCCCGGTTGCCGCCGACCGCGTACACCTCGCTCACCTCGCGGCCCGTCACCCAGCGGATGATGTCGAAGTCGTGCACGGAACAGTCCCGGAAGATGCCGCCGGACGCGGCGACGTACGCGGCCGGCGGCGGGGCCGGGTCCAAGGTGGTGGAGCGGACCGTGTGCAGCCGGCCCAGCTCGCCCGCCCGCACGGAGTCCCGAGCGGCGACGAAGCCCGCGTCGAAGCGGCGGTTGTAGCCGATCTGGATGGGCACGGCACTGCCCTGGACGGCCCGGAGCACGGCGACGCCCTCGGTCATCGTCCTGGCGACGGGCTTCTCGCAGAAGACGGGAACGCCCGCCTCGACGGCAGCCAGGATCAGGCCCGGGTGGGCGTCGGTCGCCGCCGCGATCACGACGCCGTCCACCCCGGCCGCCAGCACGGCCTCGGGGGAGTCCGCGACCTCGGCGCGGAACCGCTCGGCGGCGGTCTTGGCGGCCGCCGCGAACGGGTCGGCCACGACGAGCGACTCGACGGCGTCGAGTCCGGAGAGGGTCTCGGCGTGAAAGGCGCCGATGCGGCCGAGGCCGAGGATTCCGATGCGCATGGGACGTGCAGCTCCTTGAGGTCTTGCGAAGAGGTCTGACGAAGCGTCTTACGGGACGGGGACGGGCGGGGGAAAGCGGCGTGGGGGAGGGTGGGGCCGCCCTGGGGCGGTCACGAGGGCGCCCGCGCGGGCCGCGGTCCCGCGGGCGGCCGTGCCGCCGCTCCGGCTGCCGTCGTCTCCGCGGCCGTCGTCTCCGCGGGTGACCGTGTCGTGGGCGCGTCCCATGTGTGCGGGCCCTTTCAGCTGGTGCGGCGCTGGGCGGCCGCCCGCAGCGCGTCCCTGAGCGCCCGCGGCGTCCACCCCTCGCGCAGCGCCCGGCGCACGAGGTCGGCCGGGGAGGACGGGGCGAGACCGCCGACCGGCGGATCGGCGTCGAGGTTGGTGGGGAACGGGTAGCCTTCGGCGCTCGCGGCGACGACCCGCTCCAGCCAGTCCTCGTCCACGCCCTGCGCCCGGCGGCGCAGCAGCACCGGGAAGACCGCGCCCGCCACCGCCTCCCGGTCCACGGTCTCCATGGCGCGCCCGAAGGCCGAGGACACCTGCAGCAGGTTGGCCGTGCGGCGCACGTCGGCGGTGCGGTTGTGGCCCGCGGCGTGCAGCACGGCCGGATTGAAGAAGACCGCGTCGCCCTTGGCGAGGGGGAGCTGCACGTGGTGGTCGTCGAAGTAGGCCTGGAAGCGCGGCAGCCGCCACGCCAGATAGCCCGGCTCGTACGTCTGCGAGTACGGCAGGTACAGCGTGGGGCCGGTCTCCACCGGCATGTCGCCGTGTGCGACCGCGCCCTGCAGGGTGAGCACGGGGGAGAGCCGGTGGACGTGCGCCGGGTAGGCGGCGGCCGTCTCGCCGGAGAGGAACCCGAGGTGGTAGTAGTCACGGTGCGGGCGCTGCGCCGCGCCGCCCGGGTTGACCACGTTGACCTGGGCGGTCACCTGGTAGCCGGGGCCCAGCCAGGCCCGCGCGGCCAGGGCGAGGACGTCGTTGGCGTAGTAGTCGGCGAACGTCTCCGGGTCGTACAGGGCGGTCTTCTCCAGGGCGTTCCAGACGCGGTCGTTGGCGCCGGGCACGGCGAAGTGGTCGCCGGCGGCGGCGCCCGAGGCGCGCTGCTCGGCGATCAGCGCCTCGAAGACGGCGGTGGCGCGGTCGACGACCGCCGGATCGGGGAAGGCCCGTCGGAAGACCACGACGCCGGGGCCGTCGGCGAAGGCGCGCACCAGCTCGGCGCGCACCGCCCGGCCGTCTCCGGCTCGCGTCGCGCGCAGCCGCTCGCTGTCGTAGACGAGGACGCCGCCCTCGACCGACGCGGCGTGCGGGTAGTCGGCGAGATCGGTGCCGCGCTCGACGAGGGCGCGCAGGTCGTCGATGTCGCAGTCCTGCTCGGTCAGCCAGGAACGGCCTCGGGTGGAGGTGAAGGACATCGTCGTCCCTTCGGTGACAGCGGCGGCTCGGTGCTGTCATTGTTGTCAGTACAAACCCGTCGAACAACCAGCAGGCGGCCGTCAAAAACCCCTCAAGCCGACCCCGAGGAGTCGTCCGTGGGCCATCCCTTCCCTCTCCGTGAGATCGCACGTCAGGCCGGTCTCAGCGAGGCCACCGTGGACCGGGTGCTCAACGGCAGGGGCGGGGTGCGGGAGTCCACCGCGCAGGAGGTGCGGCGGGCCATCGCGGATCTGGACCGGCAGCGCACCCAGGTCAGGCTCGTCGGCCGCACCTTCATGATCGACATCGTCATGCAGGCGCCGGAACGATTCACCACGGCCGTCCGCTCCGCCCTGGAGGCGGAGCTGCCGTCCCTGCACCCGGCCGTGCTGCGCTCCCGCTTCCACTTCCGGGAGACGGGACCGGTCCAGGAGTTGGCGGCGACGCTGGACCGGACGGTCCGGCGCGGCTCGCAGGGCGTCATCCTCAAGGCGCCCGACGTCCCCGAGATCACCGCCGCCGTCGGCCGGTTGGTGGCCGCCGGCATCCCGGTCGTCACCCTGGTCACCGACCTGCCCGCCAGCGCCCGCCTCGCCTACGTGGGCATCGACGACCGGGCAGCCGGCGCCACCGCCGCCTACCTCATGGGCCAGTGGCTCGGCGACCGACCCGGAAACGTGCTCACCAGCATCAGCAGCGGCTTCTTCCGCAACGAGGAGGAGCGCGAGATGGGCTTCCGCAGCCTGATGCGCGCCCGCCATCCGCAGCGCGCGCTCGTCGAGATCGCCGAGGGGCAGGGGCTGGACGCCACCCAGTACGACCTCGTGCGGGCAGCCCTGGAACGCGACCCGGCGATCCGCGCGGTGTACTCCATCGGCGGCGGCAACATCGCCACCCTGCGCGCCTTCGCCGACCTCGGCCGCGACTGCGACGTGTTCGTGGCGCACGACCTCGACCACGACAACACCCGGCTGCTGCGCGAGCACCGGCTGTCCGCCGTCCTCCACCACGACCTGCGGCACGACGTGCGCGAGGCCTGCAGCACCGTGATGCGGGCGCACGGCGCGCTGCCCCCGGCCGGGCCCCGGCTGCCGTCGGCGATCCAGGTGGTCACCCCGTACAACATGCCGCACCGGGGGGCGGCCGGCTGACGGGGGCCGCCCCTCGGGGCGCCTGCTCGCGCCGGGCCGCCGGTCTCCGGCGGCCCGGCGAACCGGGCGAGGCGACTCAGCGGTGCAGCGCGGGCGACGCGCCCGCCGGGGCGACCCGGGCCGCACCGCGGCGGACCGTGATGCCCAGGGCCAGCAGCCAGTAGCTGAGGACCGCCCCCGTCAGCGCGGTCGTGCCCCAGCCGTTGGCCGCGTAGAAGAACGCGGGGTCGTTGCCGAAGAACAGCGACGGCACGAACAGGAGGTTGAAGCCCGCCAGGACGTACGCGGAACGGCCGGTCCAGCGGGGCAGCACACCACTGCGGGTCACCGCCCGGCCGAACGCGGCCAGGAACAGGCCCAGCATCAGACGGGAGATCGACCCGTACAGGATGTAGGTGCCGCTGACGTCGATCGTCGGGTCGATCGGGTGATCCACGGCGATGACCGCGCCGGCCTCCAGGCCCATCGAGACCAGGGTGACGGTGGCGTAGACGAGCCCGGCGGACAGAGCGATCGAGCCGAGCCATCCGCGGGCGGGAGCGACCCGGGCGACGAGTTCGCGGAAGGCCGTGAAGAACACGACCAGACAGGCCAGCGCGACGATGCCGAGCAGCAGCCTGGACAGGACGTTCGCGTCCGGCGGCGGCCCGGAGTAGACGAAGTACAACGGCACCTCGACGATGAGGACGATCGCGGCGACCAGGGCCGCGAGGCCGGTCAGACGGCGGGCGACGGCTTCGGACATGGTGTTCCCCCGAGTTCTCGGTGCGACGGTTCCCGCGCCGGCGGCCGTGTGAGCGCCGACCCCTGAAGCGTGCCGTCGCACCGGGCCCGCGTCCCTGGCCCTGAGGACCGAACCCGGGGTGGTGCCACCGCCACCGCTACCCGGGGTGCACGTCCACCCAGGCCCCGCTGCGCGCGGACCGGGTCATCGCGTCCAGCACGCTCGCGCTGCGCACCGCGTCGGCGAGCGTCGCGCCGTGCGGCACGCCCTCGGCGACCGAGCGCAGGAAGCGGTACGCCTCGACGACCTTGAGATCGTCGTAGCCCATGGCGTTCGCCGCGCCCGGCTGGAAGGCCCCGAACTCGCCGTCGCCCGGACCGACGTACACCGTGCTGACCGGCTGGTCCTGGTAGGCCGTGCCGCGGCTGACACCCAGCTCGTTCATCCGCCGGAAGTCCCAGAACACCGCGCCCTTGGCGCCGTGCACCTCGAAGCCGTAGTTGTTCTGCTCGCCGACGGAGACCCGGCAGGCCTCCAGCACCCCTCGCGCGCCGGAGGCGAAGCGCAGCAGACAGCTGACGTAGTCCTCGTTCTCGACCGGGCCGAGCTCACCGCCGGCGGCGCGGCTGTGGCCCGCCGTGGCCCCCGTGGGGCGGGCCCGCTCGGGCACGAAGACCGCCGTGTCGGCCGTCAGCGCGGTGATGTCGCCGATCAGGAAGCGGGCCAGGTCGGCGCCGTGCGAGGCCAGGTCGCCGAGCACCCCGCTGCCGCCGCGCTCGCGCTCGTACCGCCAGGTCAGGGCACCGTCCGGATGGGCGGCGTAGTCGCTGAAGAGGCGGATGCGGACATGGGTGATCGCACCGAGTTCGCCGGACGCGATGAGATCGCGGGCCGCCTCCACGGCGGGGGCGTTGCGGTAGTTGAAGCCGACCGTGCCCTGCACGCCCGCCGCGGCCACCGCGTCGGCCACCGCTCGGGCGTCCTCGACCGTGAGCCCCACCGGCTTCTCGATCCAGAGGTGCTTGCCGGCCTCGGCCATCGCCACACCGATCTCCCGGTGCAGGAAGTTGGGCGCGGTGACGCTGACGGCGCCGACGCGCGGGTCGGCGGCCACCTCCCGCCAGTTGCGGGTGGTGGCGGTGAACCCGAACCGGTCGGCGGCCTCCTCGGCCCGGCCCGGGACCTCCTCGGCGACGACCACCAGCTCCGGACGCACCGCGAGCCGGGGGTAGTGGTGCCGCACGCGCGCGTACGCCTGGGTGTGCACCCGGCCCATCCAGCCGAACCCGACGACGGCGACTCCGAGCGCGTCCACCATGACGGTTCCTCTCAGCCCTGTGCGGCCCTCTTTAGACCGGTCCACATACTGCCCCGGCCACCCTGCGGGCGTTGCGAACGGCATGTCAAGGCCCACACGCGCCTTTGACAACCGGTCCCCGAGATGGAACGGTCCAAGTCATGAGAGCGCCGACCATCCGTGACGTCGCCGACCGTGCCGGCGTCTCCAAATCGCTGGTCTCCCTCGTGCTGCGCGGCTCCGGACAGGTGCGCGCGGAGAAGCGGGAGGCCGTCCTGCGCGCGGTGCGCGAACTCGGCTACCGCCCCAACGCGGCGGCCCGCAGCCTCAGCGAGCAGCGCGGCCTCCCCTCGGCCCGGCCGGGCCCCGGCACCGGGACGCCCATGGTCGGCGTACTGCTGCACGACCTGCGCAATCCCTGGTACGTCGACCTGCTGGACGGCCTCAACTCCCTGCTGCACGCGAGCGGCCTGCACATGCTGCTCGCCGACGCCCGCCTGAACCGCCGGGTCGGCCAGGACGCGGCCGGCGCCTTCCTGGACCTCGGCGCGGACGGGCTGGTGGTCGTCGGCACCCTGCCCGATCCGGCCGCGCTGGGCGCGGTCGCCGAGCGGATCCCGGTCGTGGTCGCGGGAGCCCGGGAAGCCGTCCCGCCGGGGGTGGACGTGGTCGCGGGCGACGACGAGCGGGGCGCGCGCCTGGCCACCGAGTACCTGCTCGGGCTGGGCCACCGCCGGATCGCGCACATCGCGGGCTACGGAGCGGTCGGCGAGCTGCGCCGGCGCAGCTTCGAGGCGGTGATGCGGGAGCACGGCGCGCGCGGGGCCGTCGTCGAGCCCAGCGACATGACCGAGGAGGGCGGGCACCGGGCCGCCCTGCGGCTGCTGACCCGCCCGGACCGGCCCACCGCCGTGTTCGCCGTCAACGACATCGCCAGTGTGGGAGCGCTGTCGGCGGCCGAGGAACTGGGCCTGCGCGTGCCCGGCGACCTGTCGGTGGTCGGCTACGACAACACGAGCACGTCGCGGCTGCGCCACCTGTGGCTGACCACCGTGGACAACGCCGGCCACGAGGTCGGTCGCCGGGCGGCCCGCTGCCTGCTCGACCGGCTGGAGGGGCGCGGGGGAGCGGGGCGGGTACGGCTGGCCGCCCCCGTGCTGGAGATCAGGGGGACGACGGCCCCCGCGGCCGCCCCGCTCACCGGTTGATCGCGTAGACCTTGCGCAGCGTCTCGTGGACCGTCCACGTCGTGCGGTCGCCCTCCCGCAGCACGGCCATGTCGCCGGGGCCCACGGCCAGGACGGGGCCGCCCTCGACCTCGATGGTCGCCGACCCGCTGAGCACGACGAACAGCTCGTCCGCCTCGGTGTCGGTGACCACGCCCGGGGTGATCTGCCAGATGCCCCGGACCTGCCGGCCGTCGGCGGACTCCCACACCACCTTGCCGCTGACCTCGGGGGCGCCGGAGACGATCTGGGCCGGATCGAGCGGGTCGGGTTCGAGGTCGGCCTCGGGGACGTGCAGAGCGAAGCTGTGGGTCATGCGGCGACCCTAGCGAGCGGATCCGTCCCCGCGGGGTGGACACCGTGTGTGGTGCGGGCCCCGGCGGGGCGGCACTCCGTCGCGGACGCGGCGGGTCCGTGCGTACGGGACGCACCCGCGCGACCTGTGCGACCGGCGCGACCGGCCGGGCCGTCGGGACCGGTGGGACCGGTGGGACTGGCGGGCGCTCCGGCGGCGGGTGATCGTGGGGCTCATGACGGACGACACGGCGGCCGCGGGCCACGACCACCGGCACGGCACCCGCGAGACCGTCCTCTTCGGCGGCGTCTACGGCGCGGTGCTGGCCAGTTCGATGGTCGCCGCGCTCACCCAGTACGGACACGCCTCGCGCGAGAGCCGCCGCTACGACGCGGCCTGGCTGCTGGTGACGGCCCTCGCCTCCGCCCTCGCGCACGGCTACGCGCACTACATCGCCGAGCGCGCCCCGCACCGCCGCGGGGACGCGCTGCGCACCCTGCGCGAGGAGTGGCCCCTGGTCGCGGCGGTCGTGCCGACGGTGCTGGTGCTGGCGGGCGCCGGCTGGGGCTGGTGGCCGGCCGACGGCGTGGAGTACCCGGCGTTCGCCCTCAACATCGCCCTGCTCTTCGCCCTCGGGCTGATCACCGCCCGCTCCTCGCACCGCTCGTGGACGGCGGCCGGGTTGATCGGCGCGGTCGACGCGCTGCTCGGAGTGGTCGTGGTGGTGGCGAACGCGGTCATCAAGTAAGGCCCTCGCGGTGCCTGCCACCCGCGGCCGATACGGCGGACGAAACTGTTGACAACGCTGTCCGGCCAGGCCGTCGCGCACTGAGCCGGCGTCGCGCCCCGCGGCCACGGGGGCGACGACGGACGCCGGTCACCGCACGAGCCGCGGGGCCGGCCTCCGCGGGGACCGGCTGAGCTGCTCTGCCCGGGAGCGCTGGGCTCCGAGCCAGGGGCGGAAGCCGGTACGGCGACACCCGGGCGGGCGCGTGCCCGTCAGTCGCGCCGGGCCACGACGCGGTACGCGTTCGACACCCCCAGCCGCCGCGACAGCGGGCGCACCGCGAACCGGTCGAGCAGGGTGGCCGCCACCAGTGCCGGCACCCCGGCGACCAGCAGCGCAGCGCGCAGCGCGCGACGCGCTCCGCTCGGCGGCCGGGGCAGCCAGGGCGCGTCGTCGCGCGGGGCAGCGTGGTCCAGCGCCAGCCAGACGGCGGCCAGCAGGTCCACCGGGTCGTGCGGCTCGGCGTGCTGCTCGGCCACCACCGTGAAGCCCAGTTCGCGCAGCCGTTCCCGCAGATTGGCCACCGGCACGAAGTGCAGATGCTGCGGCTGCAGCCAGGGCAGCCACCAGCGGCCCAGCAGCCGCGCGTAACGGCTCTCGGGGTCCGGCACCTCGACGAGGAGATGCCCGCCGGGTCGCAGCGTCTCGTGCGCGGCGCGCAGTTCGCGGTCGGGATCGGTGCTGTGCTCCAGGTAGTGGAACATGCTCACCACGTCGTAGCGACCGGCCAGTTCGGGCGCGAGGCCGGGGAAGTCACCCCGGTACCCGCGCTCCACCCGGCCCTCCCGCTCGGCCAGTTCGACGCCGTCGGTGAAGTCCAGCCCGTCGAACGTGGTCCGGGGCAGCACCTCGCGCGCGGCCGCGCAGAAGTGGCCGTGCCCGGTGCCGACGTCCAGCCACGTCTTCGGCGCCGGGTCGTGCGCCAGCATCGACTCCGCCCGCCCCCGGTACATCGCCGTCCGGCCGCCGAAGGTGTCGCCGAGCTTCTTCTCGCCCAGCCCGTCGTAGAAGTCCCGGTAGTAGAACTCCAGGCCCCGCTCGTTCAGCCGGGGGTTCTGGAAGGTGTGCCCGCAGCCCTCGCAGCGGTCGAGGACGAACCGGCCCGGTTTGTGCTGGAGCAGGTCGGTGGTGCGCAGCCGGGTGGTCAGCTCCGGCGAGCCGCACCAGGGGCAACGGGTGCGCCGGGGCTCGAAGAAGCGGTCCAGGCCGGCGGCGATGTCCGCCTGGTAGGCGGGCCGCAGCCCCGCGATCCGCTCGGCGGGATCGGTCTTCTCGCTCATCGGCGCTCCCTGGCCAGTTCGTCGAGTCGGGCCGCGGCGGCCGGGGCGCCGCCCGCGGCGCGGAACGCCGTGCCGATCCGCTCGGCCGCGGCGCGGTGTCCGGGGTCGTCCAGGACGGCGTCGACCGCCGCGCCCACCTGCCGGGCGGTGACCCGGCCGAACCGCACCCGCACTCCGGCTCCCGCGTCGACGACCTGGCCCGCCACCACCGGCTGGTCGTCACGGATGGGGGCCACCACCAGCGGGACGCCGTGCCACAGGGCCTCGCACACGCTGTTGTGCCCGGCGTGGCAGACGACCGCGTCGACTCCCCTCTCCAGCAGGGCGAGTTGCGGCACGAAGGGCACGACCAGCACGTCCTTGTCGTCGCCGTCTGCCGGCAACATGCCGCCGGGGTCGACGATCACCGCCTGCAGCCGGTCGGCCCGTTCCCGCAGCGCGCCGCGGCACACGTCGAGGAACCGGCCGCCGACGTCGGCGTTCGCGGTGCCCAGCGTGACCAGGACGGTGCCGCGAGCGGGGTCGAGCCATTCCCAGGGGAAGCCGGCGGCGGACGGCCGGGACGTGACCGACGGCCCGACCCAGCAGATCGCCCCGCCACCGTGTGCGCCCGCGGTACGAGCGTGCGCCTCGCCCGCCAACTCCGGTGTGCTGAAGGCGAGGACGAGGTGCGGGGAGAAGCGGGGGTCGGCCGTGGCGGCCGGGTCCCCGACGGACTCGCGCAGCGCGGCCAGCCGCCGCCGCAGCCACGCGCCGACCTTGGGCAGCCCGGCGAGGGGGTCGGTGAACTCCGCCGACGTGGTCGCCGAGGTCGCCCACGGCAGACCCAGCCGCTCCGCGACCAGCGCGCCCGCGAAGGCCTGCTGGTCGGCGACGACGACGTCCGGCCGGAACGTCTCGACGGCGGCCCGGACGCCCGGGGCCATCGCCTCGGCCAACGGCAGCAGGTACCACTCCCACAGGAACTTCAGCGCCTCCGGCCCGCGCAGCTCGGCCGGCCGCTCACCCGGCGGCGCTCCGGCGCACGCCAGGACCGGGCCGGCCGCGGGGCCCGCCAGCCGGGTGACCAGCGCCGGATCGGGACACGCCCACGCCACCTGGTGGCCGCGCGCTACGAGTTCGGCGGCGACACCGACGGTGGGGTTGATGTGGCCGGTCAACGGCGGTACGACGAACAGGAATCGGCTCACCCGGCCGCCTCCGCCGCCACCCGTCCGGCCGTGCCCGCGGCCTCCTCGACGAGCTGGAGGATGTGCCCGCCGACCGTCCCGGACGCCTCCACCAGGACCGAGTGCTCATGACCTGGGATCACCACGGTCCGGCAGTCGGGCAGCGCCGCCTCCAGCCGGGGCGCGAGCTCGGCGAGATCGGAGTCGCCGCCGTACAGAGCGAGCACCGGACAGCGCACGGCGGCGATCTGATCGGCGGTCAGCACCCGGCTGGCGGGGATGTCCCGGCCGAGGGTGGTGTCGCGGGCCAGCCGGGCGGCCCCCTTGGCCAGCCGGGCGGTGTTGTGCCCCCGGTGGGCGGAGATCCAGGCGATCGCGTCGGGCTCGTTGTGGGCGAGCTGGGTGACGACGCGGTCCAGGATGCCGCCGAGCTTCACCGCCCAGGCGGCGGTGGCCGGCTCCGACTCGACGAGGCTGACGCTCGCCGCCCGGTCGGGCCGCCGGGCAGCGAAGCCGAACGCGATCGTGCCGCCGTAGGAGTTGCCGACCAGATGCACCGGACCGGCTGCCCCCAGCCGGTCGAGCAGGGCTTCCAGGTCGTCGATGTTGTGGTCCAGCGTGTATCCCGCGACGGGGCGTTCGCTGCGGCCGTGCCCGCGCAGGTCGTACATGACGACGTCGAGCCCGGCGGCCGCGAACGCGGGCGCGACGGTGAAGTAGTAGCTCGCCAGGCTGTCGGTGAGCAGTCCGTGCACCAGCACCACGGTGGCGGTGGCCGGCCGGCCCGCCCGGGGGCCGATCCGCTGTACGTGCAACCGGACGGCGCCGGTGTCGACCATCGCCATGGCTCAGCTCGCCTCCGTGGCCTTCAGGCTGGTCACGACGTACTCGACCAGCCGTCCGACGGTCAGCTCGATGATCTCGTCGAACTCCATGTCGGCCAGGAACTCGGCGAAGTTGACCCGCTCGCCGTACCGCTCCTGGAGCAGCCCGGCCAGGGTGACCAGGTCGATGCTCTCCAGCTCCAGGTCGCGGTTGAAGGTGGTTCCCATGCCGATCTCGACGTCGTCCAGGCCGTACTCGTCCTCCAGGAGCCGCGCCAGCATGGCGGTGAGGTCGGCGAGGACGGACGCCTCGTCGGCGGTGACGGGGGTGCGGGGGGTGGGGGATGTCATCGGGCGTCGTACTCCTCAGCGGTCGGGTGTCCGGTCGTCCAGGCCACGGCGTAGGCGCGCGCCGGGAGCCGGGGCGGATTGGCGGCCGGTGCGCAGTGCACGGTGTAGGCGCGTTCCAGGCGGCCCGCGACGGTCAACCGGTCGCCGGCCGGCGCCGCGTCGAGCACGGCGAAGTCCCGCGGCCGGCCCCCGAATCCGGTGCCCTCCGCCTTGGCGACCGCTTCCTTCGCCGCCCAGAAACGGGTGAACCACAGGGCCTCCCCGTCGCCCGTGTCCGCCGACAGGCGGCGCAGCAGCCGCAGTTCGTGCGCGCCGAGGACGGCGGCCATGGCCTCGAGGGTGCGCTCGGCGACCTCCTCGACGTCGATCCCCGGTCCGGGGCCCGGCCGGTGCGCTCGCACGATCGCCACGGCCGCCTCCGCGCAGTGGGCCAGCGAGACGTCCAGCTCGGGCAGGACCCGGCCGTGCACCCCGGTGACGTAGGGGCGTCCCGTGTCGTCGTTGTGCACCCGCAGCTCCGCCGGGAAGACGGGGCCCTCGCCCTGGTCCCACAGCCACTGCCGCACCGCGTCCTTGACCGCGATCCGGCCCAGCAGCCACTGCCGGCGCCCGCGCGGCGCGTGCCGCGCGTACTGCGCGCGCTCCGCGCCGCCCAGCGAGTTGCGCATGATCAGTTCCCGGGACGCCAGGTCCGGCCACCTCTCGTGCAGCAGCCGCCAGCCGCCCGGCCGCGCCTCGGACAGGGTGTGGCGCTCGGGGAAGCGCTCGACGGGCCGGGTCTGCGGGTCGTTGTCGAAGCGGCGGTCCTGCCAGCCGTAAAGCTCCGCCCACACCGTCCCCGCGACCGTCAGCTGGACGTCGGCCTCCAGCAGCGAGTCGGTGAGCGAGACCACGCGCACCAGGCAGTGCACCTGCGCGCCCGGCGACGGATGCGGTCCGTAGAACCGCATCTCCCGCATCCCCACCGGGAACACCACGGTCCGCTCGGCGCGGGTCGCCATGATCCAGTAGCCGAGGACCTGGCCGACGTTGTCCAGCAGCGCGCCGGGCGCGGCCGGGGTGGTGAGCCGTCCGCGCACATGGCGTTCGCCGATCGCGGTGAGTTCGGCGACGCCCTGGTACGCCGGGCCGTGGAACATCCAGCGTTCGGCGTAGAGCTGGGCGGCGGTGTGGTCCGGGACGCGTTCGGCGCCGGGGTCGACGGTCCAGGGGGCGGGCGGCGCGGGGTAGGCGGCGGCGAGTTGCACGGTGGCGCGGGCGCGGGGACCGAAGGAGACGGCGAGTCGGCCGGGTTCCTTCGGCGTCACGGTCACGGGCACGTCCACGGCCGGGGTGGCGGTGAGCCACTCCTCGAAGCGCGCGCCGTGCACGGCGACCGCCGTCTCTCCGGGAGCCGCCGCCACCGCGGCGTCCACGATGTGCTGCACGATCGTCGTCGCCGGGACCACCGGCCAACGGTCGGCGACCTCGGGCCAGCCGGGCCGCTGCGGGAAGAAGCAGTGGTCCAGGAGGTACGGCATCGTGTCGGGGGAGACGCGGACGGTCGTGCGCCGCGGCCACGCCGGGGACTGCGGGTCGGGCACGGCGGCGGGGGGCGCCGTGGGTTTCGTCGTCCTCGTGGGCGTCGTCGTCCGCGCGGCCATCAGGGCGGCGGCCGTGTCCGCGGTCTCCCGCAGCAGCGCGCTCAGTTCGGCGGCTGCCGGGGATTCCTCGACGAGCGCGTCCAGCGGCGACGGGGCGACCGGGCCGGGCGCACGGTGGGGTGCGCGCGACCCGGCGTTCGGCTCCGTGCCCGGGGCGGACCGCAGCTCGGCCCGCAGCTCGGTGAGCCGCCGGGGGGCGAGGGAGACCAGGGCGCCGCTCAGGTCGAGCCGCACCGGCGGCCGCCGGGCCCCGGCCGCCGCCCCGACGGCGCCCGGGGACGGTTCGCCCGGGCCCGGGGACGGTTCGTCGGGGCGCAGGGAGGGGGTCACCGCCGAACCCGCCGTCCACAGAGCGGTGGCCACCCGGCGCAACTGGGCGAGGCCGCTGCGGTGGGGCGAGTTCGCGGCGACCACCAGGTGGTCGTGCGCGCCCAGCGTGTCCCCCACGAGAGAACCGAGCTGCCCCGGGCCGACCTGCACGAACACCTGGTGACCGGCCGAGTGCAGGGCCTCGGTCAGCTGCCGGAAGCGCACCGGCTCCAGCAGGTGCCGGACGAACAGGGCCCGGATCCCCGCCTCGTCGTCGGGGAAGGGCGCGGCGGTCGTGCCCGACCAGAGCGGGGTGTGCGGCCGGTGCAGCCGGAACCGGCGGGCGGCCTCCTCGATCGGTGCGAGATGGGGACGCAGCATCGGTGTGTGGAAGCCGGACCGGAACGGCAGGACCTGGCTGAGGACGCCCTGGGCGCGGCGCGCCCGCACGAAGTCCTCCACCGCCGCCTGCGGGCCGCACACCATCGACTGGCCGGGCGCGTTGTCGTGCGAGAGGACCAGGCCATCCCGCTCCCCGCCCTCCTCGCGCAGGGCGGCCGCGACGCTCTCGGCCGAGGCGCCGACCGCGCCGAAGGCCAGGCCCGGGACCGTCACCGAGTCCGGGTCGAAGCCGGTCATGAACGCGTCGACCTCGTCCCCGGAGTAGAGCCCGGCCGCGGCCATCGCCGTCCACTCGCCCACGCTGTGTCCGGCGACCGCGTCCGGCACGATGCCGCTGCGGCGCAGCGCCGTGTCGAGGAGACGGCCGACGCCGACCACGCCGAAGCCGTGCCGTCCCACGTCGCCGGGCCGGCCGCCGTCGACCGTGGGGGCGCGCAGACCGAAGTGGGCGGCCACGTCGTCGACCTGGGGGGTGAAGTCGCCCTCCAGGCCCGGGAAGAGGAACGCCAGCCTGCCGCGGCCGTCGCCCAGCAGGGGCCCGGGCCGGAACCAGACGTCGCCGCGGCCGTGCCAGGGCCGCTCCCGGACGACCGCGCGCCGGGCCAGGGCGAGCCGCTTGGCGGTCGGGTCGACGACGCCGAGCCGGGCGGGTCCCGCCTCCGGGTGCGGCCGGGCCGGGTCGAGCCCGGCGGCCCGCACGGCGGCGTCGTCGGCGTCGAGGAGGGCGGCCAGGCGCGCGGGGGAGTCGGCGGCGAGCAGCAGCACCCGCTCGGGCTCGGCGACCCGCAGAGCCGCGCGGACCGGCGCTCCCGCGCGGCTCCCGCGGGAGCCCGGCGCCTCTTCCAGCACCACGTGCGCGTTGATCCCGCCGAACCCGAACGCGTTGACGGCGGCACGGCGCACGGGCCGGCGGCCGGTGGTCTCCCAGTCGGCCGTCTTCTCCAGGGTGCGGAACCGGGTGCGGGCCAGGGCGGGGTGCGGGTCGTCGCAGTGCAGCGTCGGCAGGAGCGCGCCGTGGTGGACGGCGAGCGCGGCCTTCACCAGACCGGCGATCCCGGCGGCCGGCATGGCGTGCCCGATCATCGACTTGACCGACCCCAGCACCGCGTCGCCGTCCCCCGGGCCGAACACCTCCGCCAGGGTGGCCAGTTCGGCGTTGTCGCCGGCCGGGGTCGCGGTGCCGTGCGCCTCCAGCAGGCCGATCGAGTGCGGCTCGGCCGGGTCGAGGCCGGCGGCCCGCCAGGCCTGTCGCACCGCCTGCGCCTGGCCGCCCGGATCGGGGTTCACCAGACCGGCGGCCCGGCCGTCGCTGGCCACGCCGGTGCCCCGGATCACGGCGTAGACCCGGTCTCCGGCGCGCTCGGCGTCGGCCAGCCGCTTGAGGACGACCACACCCGTCCCCTCGCCGATGAGGATGCCGTCGGCGTCCCGGTGGAAGGGCCGGATGCGCTGGCTGGGGGAGAGGGCGCGCAGCTGGGAGAAGACGCTCCACAGCGTGATGTCGTGGCAGTGGTGGACGCCTCCGGCGAGCATCATGTCGCAGCGCCCGGAGGCGAGTTCGGCCACCGCCTGGTCCACGGCGACCAGCGAGGAGGCGCAGGCGGCGTCGACCGTGTACGCGGGACCGCGCAGGTCGAGCCGGTTGGCGACCCGGGAGGCGGCCAGGTTCGGCACCAGGCCGATCGCCGACTCGGGGCTGTCGGGACCGAGCCGTTCGGTGAACGCCGTGCGCACCCGGTCGAGTTGGTCGCCGGTCAGATCGGGCAGCAACTCGCCCAGGGTGCGCACCAGTTGACCGGCCGTCCGGACCCGCTGGTCGAGCCGGACCAGGCCGGGCGTGAGATAGCCGCCCCGGCCCAGGACGACGCCGACCCGCCCCCGGTCGGGGAGGCGGTCCGCGCCTCCGGCGTCGTCGAGGGCGGCCGAGGCCACGTGCAGGGCGATCAGCTGGTCCGGCTCGGTCCCGGCGACTGAGTGGGGCATGATCCCGAACCGGGTGACCTCCACCTCGGCGAGCCCGTCCACGAACCCGCCCCGGCGGGCGTAGACCCGGTCCGCGGCGGCCGGGGCGGAGGCGGTGCCGGGTCGGTAGTAATCGGCGTCCCAACGCCCGTCCGGCGCCTCGCCGATCGCGTCCACACCGTCGCGCAGGTTGCGCCAGTAGGCGTCCAGGTCCGCCGCGCCCGGCAGCAGCACCGCCATCCCGACGACGGCCACCGGCACTTGGCGGCCGGTCGGGTGAGGTCCGTCCGAGGCGTGTCGGGGGGAGGCCCCCACCGCGCCGGTCACCAGCCCGAAGCGGTGTAGACGACGGCGGTGGCGGACTCCTCGCCCCAGGCGAGCTCCCGCAGCAGCGCGGCCGTTCCCTCCTCGGGGTCGATCAGCCGGATGCCGCGCCGGGCGTACTCGCGGGCGAGCTCCGCCCCGACCATGCCGGCGTGCTCCGCCGAGGGCGCCCACGGACCCCAGTGCACGGTCACCGCGCGCCGGCCCGTGCGGGCGGCGAAGGCCGCGCCGAGGGTCTCCAGCGCGTCGTTGGCGGCGGCGTAGTCCCCTTGGCCCCGGTTGCCCAGGACGGCGGAGACCGAGCCGAACAGCACGGTGAACGCGGGCGCCGTCGGCAGTTCCTCCAGCGCGGTGAGCAGGGCGTGGGCGCCGGTCGCCTTCGTGCCGTAGACGCGTCGGAAGGACTCGGCGCTCTTCTCGGCGATGAGCCGGTCCTCGATCACGCCGGCCGCGTGCACCACGCCGTCGAGCCGGCCGTGCTCGGCATGGATCTCCTTGACCGCCTGCAGCACCGCCTCGGGCTCGCGGAAGTCGACCGAGCGATAGCGGACCCGGCTGCCCAGCGTGGTGAGCTCGGCCAGGGTGGCGGCGATCTCCCGCTGGGCCAGCAGCAGTTCGGCGGTGCGGTTGATCTCGGCCGGCCGCAGACCGCCGCGGGCGGCGAGTGCGGCCCGCAGCTCGGCCGGGGTGCGGGCGGACGCGGTGTCCGCGGCCTCCGGACCGTCCGGGGCGGGGGTGCGGCCGAGCAGTTCCAGCCGGCAGCGGGCGGCGCCGGCGAGCGCGGCGGCGAACTGCGCGGTGATGCCGCGGGCCCCGCCCGCGAGCAGCACCACCGAGTCCCGGTCCAGACCGAGCGCGGCCGCCTCCGCGGCGCCGTCCCCGGCCGGTCCCGCGCCCGTGGCGCCGAGGGTGCCGAGCGGCGCCGCGACCAGGTCGAAGCCGTGCCGCCCCGCCGCCGTCCGCAGCACGACCGGCGTCCGGCCCGGGGTCACGGCCTCGGCGACCACGGCCTCGGCGAGCGCGGACGGCGAGACGTCGGCGAGTTCGACGAGGCGGGCCACCGTCGCCGGATACTCGTGCGCCACGGTCCGCAGCAGTCCGCGCAGCCCCGCGGCGCGGGCGTCGGGGGCCTCGCCGTCGGCGGGCCGCACGGCCAGCAGCCAGCGCGGGCCGTGCGCCAGGGCGGCCTTCAGCACGGGGAAGGCGTCGGGCAGCACTGGGGAGTCGCCGGCGTCCGCGAAGGCCCCGAGCCACAGCACGCCGTCCACCGGCCCGTCCGGCTCCGTCAGGACGTGATCGTGGGCGCGCACGTCGACGTCGGCGCCGTGGGACGCCAGGCGGGCGGCGGCCTCGGGGGCGTCGCCCAGGACGATCCAGCGGCTGCCGGCGAGCGCGGCCGACGGGTCGGCGGGAGCGCCCGCCCGCTCGTCGAGGAGGACCGGACGCAGCAGGAACCGGCCGGGGGCTTCGCCGGTGACGGTGTCCGGTCCGTGCTGCGTGTCCGTGTCCGAGGCTGGGGCCGTGTCCGAGGCCGTGTCCGTGTCCGTGTCCGAGGCTGCGGCTGGGGCCGCAGCCGTGACGGGGGCCGGTCGTGCCGGTGCGGCGGTCGGCTCGGCGGGGCCGCTCAGCCTGGCGGTCAGCCAGTCGGTCACCGCCGCCGCCGTCCGCGCCTTCGCCAGCTCCTCCAGCGCGTCGTCGTCCAGGGACGCGAGGTCGGCGTCGGCCCCCGAGCCCAGGCGGCGGGCCAGTTCGCCCGCGATCTCGGCCCGCTTGATGGAGTCGATGCTCAGGTCCGCCTCCAGGTCGAGGTCCGGCTCGATCATGTCGACGGGGTAGCCGGTGCGCTCGCTGATGATCTCCAGGACGACCTGCTGGACGTCGACCGCTCCGGTGGGCTCCAGGGCGGCGGTTTCGACGGCCGCGGGTCCGGCGGGGACGGCTGCCGGCCCCGCGGCCTGGGCCGGGAGGGCCGACTCCGGTCCGCCGGAGGGGAGCCGGCGGACCTCGACCGGCCGGGCGGCCTCCGCGGCGGGCGGGGCGGTCCGGACGCCCGGATCGGCGCCGAAGTAGGTGAGCAGCACGTCCCGTTGGGCGGCGATCATCTCCCGGCTGGTGCGCAGGAATTCGGAGACGAGGGCGTCCTTGTCGGACGGGACGCCGTGCGGGGGGTTCGTCGTCACAGTCGTCGCTGTCCTCTCGGCGGGTTCCACGACACGTCGGGCCGGCGCGAGCGCACCGGGAAGGAGGGCGCCGTCGGCGGTGCGGACCAGCTGGCCGTCGACCGTCCAGCCGGGCCGCTTCGGCGTCGGCGAACGGAGCGCGTCCACCGCGTCACGGCCGCGCAGCAGCCATCCGCCGCGCACCGGCAGCCCCGCGACGGCGAGTTCGGCCAGGGCGTCGAGCCAGCCGCGCAGACCGCTGCCGGGCCGGGGCTCGCAGGCCACCGTGCGGTGCGGGCGGTCGCCGAGGATCTGTTGCGTCAGCCGGGTCAGCACCGAGCCCGGACCGGCCTCGACGAAGACACGTGCCCCGGCCTCGTACATGGCCTCGATCTGCTCCACGAAGGCGACCGGGGCGCCGATCTGGGCGGCGAGCCCGGCCCGTACGGCGTCGCCGTCGGCGGGGTACGGGGCGGCCGTGCGGTTGGACCAGACCGGGAACTCGGGCGCGTGCACGGGGCGGGCCGCGAGCGCCTCGGCGAACCGGTCGGCGGCGCCGGCGACCAGCGGGCTGTGGAAGGCGCAGGCGACGGGGATGCGCTGGGCTGTGTGACCGGCCGCGCGCAGCAGCCGGACCGCCTCGGCGACGGCGTCCGTGGGCCCCGAGATCACCGTCTGCCCGGGCGCGTTGCGGTTGGCGATCACGACGCCGTCCGGCGCGGCGGCCGCCTCGAGCGCCCGCGCCACGTCCTCGGCGCCGGCCGAGACCGCGGCCATGGTCCCGGCGTCCGCCGCACCGTTCCCGTCGCTCCGGGCCGCTCCGGCGGACTGCGCCGCCGCGAGGATCGCCGCCGCCCGTTCCGCGCTGAGTTCCAGCAGCGTCTCGGGGGTGAAGGCGCCGGCCGCGCACAGTGCCGTCAACTCGCCGTAGCTGTGCCCGGCGGCCATGTCCGGCTGCACGCCGGCCGCGGCGAGCACGGCGTGCGCGGCCAGTCCCGCGACGCCGAGAGCCGGCTGCGCCACGCGGGTGTCGGTCAGCGCGGCCCGTTGCCTCTCGCGTACGGCCTCGTCGAAGGCGGCCGGCGGATACAGGGCGTCGGCGTGCGCGCGGCCGAGTTCCAGGTAGGAGCGCAGCTCGGGGAAGGCGACGAACAGGTCGGCGAGCATGCCGGTGCGCTGACTGCCCTGACCGGGGAAGAGGAAGGCGACCTTGGCGTCGTCCCCGTGGCGGGCGGCCTCGGCGTCGCCGTCGCCCGCGACCTGTGTGCCGACCGCGGGATGCGTGCCGCTCGCGACGCCCCCGCCGTCGCGTCCCGCCCGGTGTATCCCGCGCACCGGCGTCGGCTCGACGCCCCCGGTGTGATCGCCGGAGCCGACGTGCTCGCCGGAGGCGGTGTGTCCGTCGGAGCCGGTGTGTCCGTCGGCGTCGGCCGTGGCCCGGAGCAGCTTCGCCACCAGGTCGTCCACGTCCGTCGCCACGATGGCGAACCGGGCCGGGTCCGCGCTCGCGTCCGACCGCCGGGCCGCGCCCAGCGCGAGGTCGCGGAGCCGCCACGGACGGCCCGGAGTCCGAGCGGCGTTCAGCAGTTCCTCCATCGTGCGGCGGGCGGTGGCCTCGTCCCGTCCGCGGAAGACGAACAGTTCGGCGGGCCAGACGTCGAGTCCCCGCACGGGCGGCGCGCCGTCCGCGTAAGCGCTCAGCACAGCATGGAAGTTGGTGCCGCCGAAGCCGAACGCGCTGACCCCGGCGATGCGTTCCTTTGCGGGCACCGCCCAGGGCCGCGCCTCGGTGTGGAAGGCGAAGGGGCTGCTGTCCGCCTCCCAGGCCGCGTTGGGCGCCTCGACGTGCAGGGTGGGCGGCCGGACGCCGGTGTGCAGGGCCAGCAGCGTCTTGATCAGTCCGGCGAGTCCGGCGGCGCACTTGGTGTGCCCGATCTGCGACTTCACCGAACCGAGCGCACAGCCGCCCGGTCTCGCCCCGGCCTCGGCGAACACCTCGCTGAGGACGCGCAGTTCGGTCCGGTCGCCGACCACCGTCCCGGTGCCGTGCGCCTCGACCAGCCCGACGTCGGCCGGTGAGACGCCCGCGTTGCGGTAGGCGCGCTCCAGGGCGGACCGCTGGCCCTCGGGCCTGGGCGCGGTCAGACCGAGGGAGCGGCCGTCGCTGGAGGCGCCCAGGCCCTTGATGACGCCGTAGATCCGGTCGCCGTCCCGCTCGGCGTCCGCGAGCCGCTTCAGGACGACGCAGGCGACGCCCTCGCCGAGCGCGATGCCGTCCGCCGAGCCGTCGAAGGCGCGGGAGCGGCCGGTCGGGGACAGCGCGTGCACCGAGGAGAACAGGACATAGTCGTTGATGCCGTTGTGCAGGTCGGCGCCGCCGCACAGCACCACGTCGGAGGTGCCGCCGACCAGTTCCTTGCAGGCGACGTCCACCGCGGCCAGCGACGAGGCGCAGGCCGCGTCGACGGTGTAATTGGCGCCGCCGAGGTCGAGCCGGTTGGCGATCCGGCCCGAGACGACGTTCGCGAGCATGCCGGGGAAGGAGTCCTCGGTGAGCCGGGGGAGCTGGTCGTCCAGGCCCGCCGGGACGCGGCCGTAGTACGAGGGCAGCACCGCCCGCAGGGTGGCCGCGTTGGACAGGTCGCTGCCCGCCTCCGCGCCGAAGACCACCGAGGTGCGGGAGCGGTCGAACTCCCGGCCGCCGTCGCCGTATCCGGCGTCCTCCAGGGCGCGCCGGGCGGCCTCCAGCGACAGCAGCTGCACCGGTTCGACGCTGCCGAGGGAGGCCGGCGGGATGCCGTAGCGCAGGGGGTCGAAGGGGATGCGGGGGAGGAACCCGCCCCACTTGGACGGGGTGGACGCGCCGTGGTGCACGGCCGGGTCCCAGCGCTCGGCGGGGACCTCGCCGACCGCGTCCACGCCGCCGACGACGTTCGCCCAGAACGCGGGCAGGTCGGGAGCCTGCGGGAACATGCAGGCCATGCCGACGACGGCGATGTCGAGGGGAGCGGGCGCGGCCGGTTCCGGGACCTCTCGCGCCGGGGCCCACGCGGCCGCCAGCCGGGCGAGATGGTCGACGGCGCCCGTCGTCACCGACGCGTGCAGGGCCGCGAGGGTGGTGGGGGCCGAGCGCAGCACGGCCACCTCGCCCGCCATGAACATGCCCTCGGCGAGCTGGCGTCGCTCGTCGGCGGGGGCGAGGGCGCCCTCGGCGTCCCGGGTCACGCCCTTGCTGGCCAGTCGCAGCCGGCCGACGTTGAGGCGCTCCAGCTCCTCCCAGATCCGCCGGTCCGGCACGCCCTCGGCGCGCAGCCGGGCCTCCTCGTCGCGGAATCCGGCGGCGAACGGGCTGGGCACGCACCGGGTGGCGTGCCCCGGGGCCGACTCCAGCAGCGTGGTGGTCTCGGCGTCCATGACCTGTCGCCGGAACAGGGGGCGGATGGCCCCGCAGGACACGGCCTCGTCGGTGAACAGGTACGCGGTGCCCATCAGCACGCCGACGGCCGCTCCGCGCGCGGTCAGCGGCGCGGCGAGCGCGGCGACCATCGCCGCCGACCGTTCGTCGTGCACCCCGCCGGCGAAGAACACCTCCACGTCGGCGCTCTCACGTTCTGTCAGACAGTCCTCTAAAACGGCGAGTTGGGCCTCCCAGAGCGCGAAGCTGCCGCGCGGGCCGACGTGCCCGCCGCACTCGGAGCCCTCGAACACGAACCGGCGGGCCCCGGCTGCCAGGAACTGCCGCAGCAGCCCCGGGGAGGGCACGTGCAGAAAGGTGTGGATGCCCTCCTCCTCCAGCGCCCGCGCCTGGGACGGCCGTCCGCCCGCGATGATCGCGTGCGTCGGGCGCAGCTGCCGCACGGCCTCCAGCTGGGCGGCGCGCACGTCCTCCGGCGCGAAGCCGAGGACGCCCACGCCCCAGGGCCGGCCGGCCGCCGCGTCCCGGGTCTCGGCCAGCATCGTCCGGGTCCGCGCGCCGTCCGCCAGCGCCAGCGCGAGGAAGGGCAGCGCCCCGTCCGCCGCCACGGCCGCGGCGAACGCGGCGCCGTCGCTCACCCTGGTCATCGGCCCCTGTGCGACGGGCAGCCGGGTGCCGAGCGCCCGGCTCATCGGCGAACCGGGGCGCAGTGCCGCGGCGGCCGTGTCGTCGTGGACGGCGTCCAGCATCGCGTCCCGCACCGCGCGAACCGTGCGCCGTACGTCCACCCACCGCTCGGCGAACCGGGCGGCGAGGAAGCCGTCCTGGCCCACCGGCAGCAGCTGGGTGCGCGGATCGCGCGCGCCCAGCATCGCCGCCACCTCCCGAGGCCCCGCGTCCCGCGCGATCTGCGGGGCGTGCGGCCCCCGCCGCAGCAGGACACGGTGACCGGCCAGCACGACGGTCTCCGAGCCGTCGAGGGTGCGCAGTGCGGCGGCGGCCGGTTCGGGCAGCGCCGACTCGGCGAGCAGCGCGAGCTGGCCGTCCAGGACGACCCCGGCCGCGCCGCCGGCCACCGCGGCGGCCGCCGTCCGGGGGCCGATGCCGCCGCACGCCCATACCGGCGTCGTCACCTCGGGCGCGGCGAGGAGCTGCTGGAGCAGGACGAAGGCGTTGAGCGCGCCGATGCGGCCACCGCACTCGGCGCCGCGAGCGATCAGGCCGTGCGCTCCGGCGCGGGACGCTTCCCGCGCCCCCGCCAGGTCGGTGACCTCGACCAGCACCCGGAAGCGAGCCGCGAGCTCGGCGATCGGCCAGGCCGCCCCGGCTGTTGCGGCCGCCCCGGACGGCGCGGACGCCGCGTCGACGGCGAGGACCACGGTGTGCGGGCCGTCCGCGTCCAGGTCGGCGGGGGTGAGCCGGCAGTGCGCGTCGATCCGGACGCCGAACGCGCCCGGAGCCGCGCGCCGCAGTCGCGCCAGCGCCTCGCGCGATCTTCGGTCGCCGTGCCCGAGGTCCAGCACACCGAGGCCGCCGGCCCGACCGACCGCCAGGGCGAGCCCGGCGTCGGGCTCGCCGAACGGAGTGATGCCGATGATCATGTCCTCGGAACGCACAGCGGACGTCATGATTCTCCGAATCAAGGGTGAGACTGCACGGTGGGGGGTTCGGGACAGCGAAGGCGGCTCACCGGATTCCGGCGGGGAGAGGTCCACCGCGGAACGCCGTTCTGTAGCGCGTGCTCGAAACGCGTTGAAAGGTAGTGGCCTTGTTACTCACTGGTCAACGTTCGAACGATCGGCCGGTGACCGGCCGTATCGATTCGGTCAGTCGCGGGTGACGGACCAGGGGGGAGGAAAACGGATGAATTCCGTTCCCCCCGGGCCCGGTTCACCGTGGACGCACTCCGAGGAAACATGAGTGGCCGTCAGAAATGGGTTCCTTTGGACCGCATGTCCCGGGACGGGCCCGCGTTCCCGGCGCCGATCCGGGGGCCGGGAAAATTCTGTGTGTCGCCCCGGGAGTGACCGGAAGGGTCCCTGTCCGTTCCCGCGTCCGCCGCTCACCCCTCGGGACGGGGCTTGACTGGGGCCGGAGGGCCGCCAAGACTGCGATGACTGCGGAGTCAGGCCGGTCCTCGGGAGGTCGTCGACCGGCTTGACTGCGCAGCTCGACCACACGGCTCGACTGGGCGGGCCGCGCCGGAGGCGGCCGGGCGGGGCGACACTCGTCCGTACGGGTTCAGTCCGGGTTCCACGGCGCCGGTGTCCGAGTGTCAGCGCCGGGGCCGGTGTGACGATCAGCTCATAGTGCGCTTATGACGCGTACTCGTACGGCGCTGATGTGCGCCGCCGCCCTCCTCGTCTCCACCCTTCAGACGGCGGCCGCGACCGCCGCCCCCGACCGCCCGCACCAGGCGTGCACGGCCACCCCGGCCCCCAAGGGCCAGGCGCGCGCGGTCCTCGACCTCGTCCGCCGGGCGAAGAAGGAGCTGGGCCTCAAGGCCGCCCTCGTGAAGGTCACCGTCGACGGGCGCGAGTTGGTGACGGGGGCCGTAGGCGAGTCCATGACGGGCGTCCCCGCGACCCCGGCCATGCACTTCCGGACCGGTTCGGTCGGCATCGCCTTCATGGGCACCGTGCTGCTCCAGCTCGTCGAGGAGCGCAAGGTGGACCTGGACGCCCCGGTCTCCCGCTGGCTGCCCGACCTGCCGCACGGCGACGAGATCACCCTGCGCATGCTCGGCGACTCGACCTCGGGCCTGCACGACTACGTCACGGACCCGGCCTTCCTGAAGAAGCTCTACGCGGACCCGTGGCAGCACTGGACCCCCCAGGAGCTCGTCGCGTTCTCCCTCAGCCACCCGCTGTGGTACACGCCGGGCACCAACTGGAGCTACTCGCACGCCAACTTCGTCCTGCTCGGCCGCGCCCTGGAGAAGATCTCCGGCACCCCGCTCGCGCACCTCCTGCGGCAGCGCGTCCTGCGCCCCCTCGACCTGCGCAACACCCGCAGCAACGACACCGCCGTCATCCCCGAGCCGGTGCTGCACGCCTACGACGAGGAACGCGGCACCTACGAGGAGTCCACGTACTTCAACCCCTCGTGGACCACCGCCCCGGGCGCCGTCATCACGCAGGACATCTGCGACCTGGCCCGCTCCGGCCGGGGCATCGGCTCGGGTGAACTGCTCTCGAAGAGCTCCTTCCGCACGCAGCTGAACCCCGGGACGGTCGGTCTCGGCCACGCCACCGCCACCTGCCCCGCGTCGGTGTGCCTGCCCATGACGAAGAACTTCCACTTCGGCGTGGGCGTCGTCGTCAAGAACGGCTGGGTGCTGCAGAACCCGTCCTTCTTCGGCTACGCGGCCGTGATGGCCTACGAGCCGCACAAGCGGCTGTCCATCGCGGTGTCCACGACGGTCGGCCCGAACGCGCCCGGCGGGAACACGTCGCAGACGATCACCGAGCGGATCGCGAAGCTGCTGGACCCGCGGCACCCGCTCGCGGGCTGACCGCGGCCGCCCGGCCGTCCGGGGACGCCTACCCCGCCTCGTACCGGCCGACGACCGCGGTGAGGTAACCGCGCAGCATCGCCTTCGCCTCGTCCAAGAGGTCCGCGTCGCCCTGCGGGGTGCGGCGGAAGGCCTCCTGGGCGAGTGCGTCGGCGGCGAGGACCGCGGCGTGGCAGGCCCGCGCCAGCGTCTCGTCGTCGCGGGCCAGGCCCAGAGCGAGCAGGACCCGGCGGATCCCGTCGGCCATCCGCCGCTTGTGCTCGCGATCCGCCTGCCGCGTCCGCTCGGTCAGCCCGCTGCCGAACCACAGCGCGCGGAAGCCGTGTTCGGTGCGGTAGACGCCGGCGCAGGTGTCGACCAGGACGCCCACCGGATCGTCCCACCGCTCGTGCGCCGCGGACCGGGCCAGATCGTCCATGACGCCTTCGAGGCGGGCGAAGTACCCCGAGGCCAGGGCATCGATGATGGCGCCCCGGTCGGGCAGGTACTGGTACAGGGAGCCGACCGACACCTTCGCCTCGGCGGCGACCCGCGTCGTGGTGAGCGCCTCCACGCCCTCGTCGACGAGGATGCGCTCGGCGGCCCGGAGCAGCAGGGCCAGACGCGCCCTGCTGCGGGCCTGCCGAGGGGTGCGGCGCAGCGGGGCGCCGCTGCCGGGCTCCGCGGTCGGCTGGACCAAGGGACTGCCTCCGAACGTGAACGTGACTTTGTTTCATGTTTACGCTACCTTCGCGCCCATGACCGCCTCAAGCTCGACGCTGAGTCAGGAGCGGGCCGCCGTGGCGGACGTCTGCCGGCGTCTGGGGGCCGAGGGCCTCCTCATCGGCACGGCCGGCAACGTGAGCGTACGCGTCGAGGACCGGGTCGCGATCACCGCGACCGGAGCGGTCCTCGCACGGCTCACCCCGGACCAGGTGACCGTGGTCGACCTCGACGGGAAAATCGTCGACGGAACGCTGCGGCCGACCTCCGAACTGGACCTGCACCTGGGCGTCTACCGCCGCTACGGCGCCGGCGCGGTCGTCCACACCCACGCCCCGATGGCCACCGCCGTGTCCTGTGTCCTGGACGAACTGCCCTGCGTCCACTACCAGTTGCTGGCCCTCGGCGGCACGGTGCGGGTCGCTCCGTACGCCACCTTCGGCACCCCCGCACTCGCCGAGTCGGTGCTCGCCGCGCTCGACGGCCGAAGCGCCGCCCTGATGGCCAACCACGGCGCGGTCACCCACGGGACGACCCTCGACCAGGCCGTCGAGAACGCGCTGCTCCTCGAATGGGCCTGTGGCGTCTACCGCAACGCGGCCGCCATGGGCCGGCCGCGCGCTCTCGACGAACAGCAGCAACTCGCGGTCGTCGAGGCCGCATTGGCCCGTGGTTACGGCACGACGCACCCCGTACCGCCCGCACCACCCGCGCAGCAGCAGGAGCCGACGAAGGGGGAGAGCCGATGAAGGTCTTCACGATGGGCGTGCACGTACTCGACGTACTGGTCCGTCCGGTACAGCAGATACCCGAGGGTCAGGGCGCGACGCTGGTCGAGGACATCCGCATGACCGCCGCCGGAACCGCCGGCGGCACCGCCCTCACCCTCGCCAAGCTGGGCGCCCGGGTGCGCAGCGCCGGCGCCGTCGGCTCGGACGCGACCGGGGACATGCTGGTGCGGCTGCTCGAACAGGCGGGCGTCGACACCGAGTTCCTGGTCCGCCGTACCGACACCGCCACCTCCGCGAGCGTCCTGCCGATCCGCCCCAACGGCGACCGGCCCTCGCTGCACCTGCTCGGCGCGAACATCACCTACGGCCTCGACGACGTTCCCTGGGAGGCCCTCGCCGAAGCCACCCATCTGCACCTCGGCGGACCGGAGTTGATCGGCGTCGACGTCGCCGCGCGCATCCTGTCCTACGCCAAGGAGCACGGCGTCGTCACCTCCGTGGACCTGCTCGCCCCCGGAGTCCTCGGCAGCTTCGAACAGCTCGAGGCGGCCCTGCCCCACATCGACCATCTGCTGCCCAACGAGGACCAGGTCCTCGGCTTCACCGGCGAGAGGGACCTGCTGACGGGGGCCCGCAAACTCCTCGGCGCGGGCGCGGGGGTCGTCGCCGTCACCCGCGGCGGGGACGGTGCGGTCGTGGTCACGGCGGACGGCGCGGAACCGGTGCCCGCCTTCGTCGTCGACGTCGTCGACACCACCGGCTGCGGGGACGCCTTCTCGGCGGGCTATCTGCGGGGCGTGAGCCTCGGCCGCACGCCCGGCGACGCCGCGGTCCTCGGCAGCGCCGCGGCCGCGCTCGTCGCCCAGGGGCTCGGCAGCGACCACGGCGACTTCGATCTCGCGGCCGCCGACGAGTTCGCCGCGACCAACAAGCCGCGTCAGTGAGGTG
>NZ_JBHVYK010000053.1:17829-26330 GCF_042880855.1 Streptomyces sp. NPDC058291 | reverse complement strand
GACGCCCGCTGTCCTGAGGCGGGCCGGCCGGTCGTTGCGGCCTCGTGCGCACGGAGACTCAGGGAGCGGTGGGGCAGTGACCACGGCGACTTCGATCTGCGGCCGCCGACGAGTTCGCCGCGACCAACAAGCCGCGTCAGTGAGGTGACGCCCGCTGTCCTGAGGCGGGCCGGCCGGTCGTTGCGGCCTCGTGCGCACGGAGACTCAGGGAGCGGTGGGGCAGTGGGGCGGCGCCTGCGCGAACCGCGCGCGCCCGGCCGACGCGGGCCGCCGACCTACGCGGGCCGCCGTCGACCGGGGCGGGCGGCCGTCGACCGGGGCGGGCGGCCCGGCCCGTGTGCGCGAGGACGTCCCACCCGGCTGGCGTGTCCGGTACCCGCTCCCCTCAAGGGCCGGGCCGGTGGCCGGAACGGCCCGGGCGCACCCGTACGAGGCGTTCCCCGGCCTGGCGAACGGAATTGGGCGCCGGACGCCGGGCACGGACGCCGCGAACCCCGCCCGGCGGGCAGCCGGCGCTCCCCAGCGGACCCGAACCGCCCTGTCGGGGCGTCCCGGACCCCGCCCCCACCTGTCGGCGGACCTGCATCGCCCCCCTCCCCGGCACACAGGCGCGATCCGCCCGTACTCACCTGGTGGACGCCCCCTTGACGGGCGCTCGGGGCGGATCGACACTCGACGCGGGAATCCTAGTGGACAGGTAGGGAAACAATGAGGCGACGGGAGCCGATCACCGGCCGAGCGAGCCGCGCGGTCTGGTCGTCGCCTCTTCTCACCTCCCGCCGTCACATCGACCTGCAGCGCGTCTGCAGCGCGATCAGGTCCCAGGGCTGAGCCGGGCCTCGTCCCCGCGCCCAGCCGCACCGGCGGTGTCCCACGGACACGGCCCGACCCGGCGCGCGTGACCAGGTCCGACCCCTTCGACGTCGCATCCGCCGCGCGCACGTCCTCAGTGCGCCCCGCCCCGGGGAGAGTCATGTCCGTCACACCTGTGGCCGCCGCCCACCCGTCCGCCCGGCCCGCGCCCGCCTTCCGGGGCCGGATCGGCCGGGACGCGCGCAGCGGCCACTACGCCGTGCCCCGCCGCTACCGCCTGCACCTGGCGGCGGCCGACCCCGACTGTCTGCGCATCGCCGTCACCCACAGCCTCCTCGGCCTGGACGAGGCCTGCCCGGTCACCTTCCTGCCGGCCGTCCCCGACTGCCCCGACGGCGGCCACTCGGCGCTGCGCCCCCTGTACGACGCCAGCGCGCACCGCTACACCGGGCCGGCGCTGGCCCCGGTGCTCAGCGACGACTGGTCGGGACGCATCGTCAGCAGTCACGGGCCCGACATCGCCCGTGACCTCGCCCGCAGGTTCGGCGGCGGGCGGCCCACGCTGTACCCGTGCGGCGCCGAGTCACAGATCGAGGCCGTCGAGCGGATGTGCGCGCAGGGAATCGAGGAGGCCGCCCAGCGGGCCGGAGCGGCCGACGCCGACGAGCGGGAGCGCGCCGCCGCCCTCGAGACGCTGCTCGGCACACTCGGCGTGCTGGAGCGCGGACTGGGTGCCCACGCGCATCTGGTCGGCGATCAGATCACGGCGGCCGACGTCGAGTTGTGGGTTGCGCTGGTCCAACTCGACACCGTGCACCGCCACCACCTCGACGCGGACGCCGTGCACCGCGTCGCCGGCCACCCCGTCCTGTGGGCCTACGCCCGCCGGCTGGCCGCTCACCCGGCCTTCGGCGCGCACCTGGACCTGGACGCCATCGCCCGCCGCCACCACGCCCGTTGCCAGGGCCTGGAGGCCGCCGGCGCGGCTGTCCAGATCCTGGACTGGGCGACCCACGCTGCGGACGTCGTCGAGGTCCGGTCGCAGGTCAACCGCCCCTGAGCAGAGTCCAGTCCGTGGACCGGACGTTGACATTCGTTCGACCGACTGTCTTACTTACGGACCAGAACGGTCATGAGCGTCAGCGACAAGCCCTGGCTTGCTGACCGGCAACCCTCGCTCCGCGGTGGGGTGCCCCAGGTGACGACCGGACCGACGTTTCGGTGACGACGTATCGGTAAGCGCGAGGGCCCCCACGGGCCGCGAGAGTGACGGAGAAGGACATGTACGCAGCCCATCGGACGGCGCCCCGCCGCCCTCTGGGCTGCGTACGGCCGTACCTCGACATCCTGGTCGCCGACCGCGCCGTCGACCTGCTGCGTGTGAACAGCGCGCTGTGTACCGCACCGGGCCGTGCCCGCCGCCGGGGCTGAACCCAGCCTTCGCCCCGCCTCGCGCTCCTGACGGACACCGCCCGAGCGGTGTCCCGTTGCCCGCCCCACCCCGGTCCTCGTCACGCCTCCGCGCACCGTGCCCATGCGCTCCCGCAGCGGTCCCCGCCGCCCGCGGAGCGCCAGGGGCCGCCCACGCCCGCTGTGACCCGGGGTGTCCGACTCCCGCCGGAGCCCTCCATGAGTGAACCCCCAGGCGCCGTCATCCTCGCCGAGACCGCGCCCGCCGTCGACATCCCGTCGGACAAGCCGACGGCCCAACGCGTCCAGCCGCTGCGCCGGCCGGGCCGCTGGATCGCCACCGCCGTGGTCATGGTCCTGGTGGCGCAGTTCGCCCACGGACTGATCTCCAACCCCTTCTACCAGTGGGACCGCTTCGGCTACTGGTTCCTGCGGCCCGTGATCCTCGACGGGCTGCTGATCACCCTGGAAGTGGCCGCCTACAGCGCGGTGCTGGGCCTCCTCGGCGGCATCCTGCTCGCCCTCGCCCGGCTCTCCAGAAGCCCCGTGCTGCGCGCGGTCAGCTGGACCTACGTCTGGGCGCTGCGCTCCATCCCGCTGATCGTGGTGCTGCTCTTCCTCTACAACTTCAGCGCTCTGTACCAGACTTTGAGCGTGGGCGTTCCCTTCGGCCCCGCGTTCTTCCGCTTCGACGAGTCCCGGCTGGCCACCGACATGGTGATCGCCGTCGTCGGCCTCAGCCTCAACGAGGCGGCCTACGCCGCCGAAGTGGTCCGCGGCGGCATCCTCTCCGTCGACCAGGGCCAGCACGAGGCGGCCGCCGCGCTGGGCCTCCCCAAGCGCTACCAGTTCTGGAAGATCGTCTTCCCGCAGGCCCTGCGGTCGATCACCCCGAACTACGTCAACCAGCTGATCGGCCTGGTCAAGTCCACGTCCCTGGTGTTCTACGTGTCGCTGCTCGACCTGTTCGGCACCGCGCAGACCATGGGAGCGACCTACCCCGGCGACATCGTGCCGCTGCTGCTGGTCGTCACCGTCTGGTACCTGATCCTGACCAGCCTCGTCTCCGTCGCCCAGTTCTACGTCGAACGGCACTACGCCCGGGGCGCCACCCGGTCCCTGCCGCCGACGCCGTTGCAGAAACTGCGGGCCGGTCTCACCGACCTGCGGACCCGCATCCGCCGGGAGGCCGCCGTATGACCGCCGAGACCGTGCACCGCGCGGGGAGCGCCGCCACCGCCGGGATCGTGCCCGCCGCCGTCGAGGTGCACGACGTGCACAAGTGGTACGGCGCCCACCGGGTGCTGGACGGGGTGAGCCTGACCGTGCGGCCCGGCGAGGTCACCGTGATCCTCGGCCCGTCCGGCTCCGGGAAGTCCACCCTGCTGCGGGTCATCAACCACCTGGAGAAGCCCGAGGTCGGCTACGTCAGCGTCAACGGCGAGCCGATCGGGGTGCGCCGGCACCGCGACCGGCTGCGCGAGCTGAGCGAGCGGGCCATCCTGGCCCAGCGCGGGCGGATCGGGTTCGTCTTCCAGAACTTCAACCTCTTCCCGCACCTGACGGTGCTGGACAACGTCGCCGCCGCGCCGGTCGCCACCGGGAAGCTCCCCAAGTCCCGGGCTCTGGACCTCGCCCGCGAACTCCTCGGCCGGGTGGGCCTGGCCGACAAGGCCGCCGCCTACCCGAGGCAGTTGTCCGGCGGACAGCAGCAGCGGGTCGCCATCGCCCGCGCCCTCGCGCTGCGCCCCGGCGTCATCCTCTTCGACGAGCCGACCTCCGCGCTCGACCCGGAGCTGGTCGGCGAAGTCCTCGCCGTCATCAAGGACCTGGCGACCAGCGGCACCACGCTCGTCGTCGTCACCCACGAGGTCGGCTTCGCCCGTGAGGTCGCCGACCAGGTCGTCTTCCTCGACGGAGGCCGGATCGTCGAACAGGGCCCGCCCAGCGAGGTCCTCGACAGGCCCCGGCACGAGCGGACCCGCGACTTCCTCAGCAAGGTGCTCTGACACCGACGCCCCCACGGCCTCCCCCCACGCGACCACCACTCACCCAGTCAGCAAGGACGGACGACCATGCCTGCCCACTTCACCCGACGCAGCCTGATCCGCGGCATCACCGCGGCGACCGCGGTCGCCACTCTCGCCACCGGGCTCGCCGCCTGCGGTGGTGACAGCGAGGCCGCCGCCAAGACCGACACCGCCGGCAGCGTGACCATCGGCCGGGTGTCCAACGGCGCCGCCAAGGAGACCGCCCTCAAGGTCTCCGAGGTCGAGTCCATCAGCGCGGAACTGCCCGCCGACGTCAGGAAGAGCGGCAAGCTGGTCATCGGCAGCGGCAGCCTGCCGTCAGGCTCCGCCCCGCTGGACTTCGTGGGCGACGACCAGAAGACCCAGACCGGCTCCGAGCCCGACCTCGCCCGCCTGGTCGCCGCGGTGCTCGGTCTGAAGCCGGAGATCAAGAGGTTCACCTGGGAGAACCTCTTCGTCGGCATCGACGGCGGCAAGGTCGACGTGGCCTTCTCGAACGTCACCGACACCGAGGAGCGCAAGAGGAAGTACGAGTTCGCCTCCTACCGACAGGACAACCTCGCCTTCGAGAAGCTGAAGTCCAGTGACTTCACGTTCGACGGCAAGTACGAGAGCCTCGCTGGCAAGACCGTCGCGGTCGGCTCGGGCACCAACCAGGAACGCATCCTGCTGGAATGGCAGAAGAAGCTGCAGGCCGAGGGCAAGAAGCTCGTCGTCAAGCACTTCCCCGACAGCAACGGCACCTACCTGGCGCTCCAGAGCGGCAAGATCGACGCCTACTTCGGGCCCAACCCGTCGCTCTCCTACCACATCACCCAGTCGGCGGGCACGAACAAGCCGACCGCCAACGCGGGCACCTTCTCCGGCGCCGGCGAGTCGCTCCAGGGCCTGATCGCCGCCACCGCCAAGAAGGACAGCGGCCTGGCCAAGCCGCTCGCGGACGCCATCAACCACCTGATCGAGAACGGGCAGTACGCCAAGTGGCTCGCCGCCTGGAACCTGTCCAACGAGGCCGTCGCCAAGGCCGAGGTCAACCCGCCCGGGCTGCCGCTGACGGACTCCTGATCCGACTCACCCGGCCCGGCCCGGAACCGCAAGCCGAGCGACAGGGACAGGAAGGGCTCCGCCTCCATGGCTTCCCCGTTCGACCTCCGCGGAGGCGGAGCCCGCACCGCCGCGCGCCCGCGCCCGCCGGCCGACGCCGTGCGGGCAGCGCCACCGGCCGGCCCGTCCGCCTCGGTACGCGTCGCCCGCCCGCCGTCCGCCCGTCGTCCGGGTGCGCACGGCGGGAACAACGGCCGAGGCCGGGGCGTTCCTGCTCATGACGCGATGTGTGAGGCGCCGCCCGGCGCCGAGAAGGGGGAGGTGGCGGTCGTGACGCGGATACGCAACGCCGTGCGCCTCCACTCCCGGCCCCACATCGACCTCCAGCGCGTGGCCGGCGCGCTCTGTTGCTCCTGAACCGTCCCCCTCCGCCCCGCCCCCCTGTCGTGTGGGGGCCGGCGCTTTCCCACGGACCTCCAGGAAGGCACCCTCGTGTCCTCGACCCCCTCCTCACCTCTGCACCTCGCCGTCGCCTTGGACGGCACGGGCTGGCACCCCGCCTCGTGGCGCGAGCCCGTCGCCCGCCCCCGTGAACTGTTCACCGCCGCATACTGGGCCGACCTGGTCGCCGAGGCCGAGCGCGGTCTGCTCGACTTCGTGACCATCGAGGACGGCCTGGGCCCGCAGTCCTCCCACTTCCTGGACCCGGACGACCGCACCGACCAGGTCCGCGGCCGCCTCGACGCCGTCCTCATCGCCTCCCGCGTCGCGCCGCTCACCCGGCACATAGGTCTGGTGCCGACCGTGGTGGCCACGCACACCGAGCCGTTCCACATCTCCAAGGCGATCGCCACCCTCGACTACGTGAGCTCCGGCCGCGCGGGTCTGCGCGTCCAGATCACCGCCCGTCCCACCGAGGCAGCCCACTTCGGCCGCCGCACGATCCCCCGCATCCGGGCCTACGACGACCCGGCCACCCAGGACCTGGTGGCCGAACTGTTCGACGAGGCCGCCGACCACGTCGAGGTCGTGCGCCGCCTCTGGGACAGCTGGGAGGACGACGCGGAGATCAGGGACGCGGCCACGGGCCGCTTCATCGACCGCGACAAACTGCACTACATCGACTTCGAGGGCCGCCACTTCAGCGTCAAGGGCCCCTCCATCACCCCGCGCCCGCCCCAGGGCCAGCCCCTGGTCACCGCCCTCGCCCACGACACCGTCCCCTACCGCCTGGTGGCCCGTGCCGCCGACGTCGGCTACGTCACCCCGCACGACGCCGACCAGGCGCGGGCGATCATCGCCGAGATCCGCGCCGGACAGGAGACGGCGGGACGCGCGGCCGAGCCGCTCCACGTCTTCGCCGACCTGGTCGTCTTCCTCGACGACGACCCGGCCGAGGCCGCCGCCCGCCGTGACCGGCTCGACTCCCTCGCCGGCGAGGAGTACCACAGCGACGCGCGCGTGTTCACCGGGACGCCCGCCCAACTCGCCGATCTGCTCCAGGAGTTCCAGGCCGCCGGGCTGACCGGGTTCCGGCTGCGGCCCGCCGTCGCCGGTCACGACCTGCCCGCCGTCACCCGCGGCCTCGTCCCCGAACTGCAGCGCCGCGGGGCCTTCCGCCGCGCCTACGAGCACGACACGCTGCGCGGACTGCTCGGCCTGTCCCGCCCCGCCAACCGCTACGCCGCCCCGGCCCACGCCTGAGCGGGAGGGAGACCCCACCATGAGCAGGCCCCGCAAGCAGATCCACCTCGCCGCCCACTTCCCCGGCGTCAACAACACCACCGTGTGGAGCGACCCGCAGGCCGGCAGCCACATCGAGTTCAGCTCCTTCGCCCACTTCGCGCGGACCGCCGAACGCGCCAAGTTCGACTTCCTCTTCCTCGCCGAGGGCCTGCGCCTGCGCGAACAGGGCGGCAAGATCTACGACCTGGACGTGGTCGGCCGCCCCGACACCTTCACGGTCCTCGCCGCCCTCGCCGCCGTCACCGAGCACCTCGGCCTGACCGGCACCATCAACTCCACCTTCAACGAGCCCTACGAGGTGGCCCGCCAGTTCGCCAGCCTCGACCACCTCTCCGACGGCCGCGCCGCCTGGAACGTCGTCACCTCCTGGGACGCCTTCACCGGCGAGAACTTCCGCCGCGGCGGCTTCCTCCCGCAGGACGAGCGGTACGCGCGGGCCAAGGAGTTCCTCGCCACCACCGGCGAGCTCTTCGACTCCTGGCGGGGCGACGAGATCGTCGCCGACCAGGCCACCGGCACGTTCCTGAGCGACGCCAAGGCCGGCGCCTTCGTCCACGAAGGCCGCCAGTTCGACATCCACGGCCGGTTCAACGTCCCGCGCAGCCCCCAGGGCCGCCCGGTGATCTTCCAGGCCGGCGACTCCGACGAGGGCCGTGAGTTCGCCGCCTCCAGCGCCGACGCGATCTTCAGCCGGTACGCCGAACTCGACGCCGGGCAGGCCTTCTACACCGACGTGAAGTCCCGCCTTGCCAAGTACGGCCGCCGCGCCGACCAGCTGCTGATCCTGCCCGCCGCCAGCTTCGTCCTGGGCGACACCGACGCGGAGGCCGCGGAGATCGCCCGGGAGGTGCGCCGCAAGCAGGTCAGCGGCGCGACCGCCCTGAAGCACCTGGAGTTCGTCTGGAACCGGGACCTGTCCGGCTACGACCCGGAGGGCCCGCTTCCCGACGTCGACCCGGACCTCGGCGAGCACCACATCGCGCGCGGCCGGGCCCAGGTCCGCATGTACCGCGACCCGCTGACCACCGTCCGCGAATGGCGTGAGCTCGCCGAGGCCAACGGCTGGTCGATCCGGGACCTGGTCATCGAGACCGGCACCCGGCAGAACTTCGTCGGCTCACCCCAGACCGTCGCCCGGACGATCGACGACTACGTCCAGGCCGACGCCGCCGACGGCTTCATCCTCGTCCCGCACATCACCCCCGGCGGCCTCGACGAGTTCGCCGACAAGGTCGTGCCGCTGCTCCAGGAACAGGGCGTCTTCCGCACCGAGTACGAGGGCCCCACCCTCCGCGACCATCTCGGGCTGGCCCACCCCGACGCCGCCGACACCGAACGGGCGGCGTCCTGACGCCCTCGGCGGCGGCCTGACCCCGCCCCCGCCCCGGCCTCGTGCCGCCCCGCCGGCCCGCCCCGTCGGCGTGACCCGGTGCGGCCGGGGCCGTCACCATCCCCCGG
>NZ_JBHVYK010000053.1:0-17731 GCF_042880855.1 Streptomyces sp. NPDC058291 | reverse complement strand
CAAGGCGAAGGCGAAGGCGAAGGCGAAGGCGAAGGCGAAGGCGAAGGCGAAGGCGAAGGCGATGGCCCCGGCGCTTCCCCCGCGCCGGACCATGGTCTTCGCGCGGCCGTCGGGCTCACCAGCACATGACGGCCGTCTCGCCCGAACCCCAGCCGCGGTACAGGCGGACGCGGACGACGTACCGGCGGCCCCGGACGAGCCGCGTGCGGGAACGTGGCGTTGCGAGGGACGCCCCCGTCGTCCTGTCCCGCGAAGAAGCGGGGTTCGCACGGACGCCGTCGGCGGCCACGTGGAGCCCTCCACCGTCAACCGGCTGCACCGTCTGCGCCGGGGCGACCCGCGCCTGCCGCGCGACCTGCTGGACGCGCTGCCCGAGCATCGCCGGCGGGCGGGGACCCGGACGGCGACCCGTGGACGTGGCGGGGCCGGGTCCCGGTCACTCCCGCGTTGCGGGAATGCGCGGCCGGGTCCCGGTCACTCCCGCGTTGCGGGAATGCGCCGCCGGGCCCCGGTCACTCCCGCGCTGCGGGAACGCGCCGCCGCCGTCCTCGTCCGCCGCTGCCCCGGCGAACGCGACACCCTCGACCGCCTCGCCTTCGCCGAACCCCTGCCGCTGCCGGCTGCCGGCCGGCCCACCGGCCGGAGCGGACGCCCCGTTCAGGCCGCGCCGAAGGCCGTGAACGCCCAGCCCGTCGCCTGGTGGACGGCGTCCCCCGGGAGCGCGGCCCGGGCGTCGCGCAGCGCCTCCGCCAGGGACAGGCCGGCGCTCACGCCCTTGTGGAGGGCGAGCATCAGCGGGACGACCGCCGCGTCGTTGACGGGCGCACTGCTCGCCACCACGCCCGCCGTGCCCAGCGGCAGCAACGCCGTGACCAGGCCGAGGAGTTCGTCCGCGCCCACCGAGGCGAGCCGGGCGGTGTCGCAGCTGGAGAGGATGATCCGGTACGGGCTGCGGGCCAGCCGCTCGAAGTCGTGCACGATCAGCGGCCCGTCCGCCATGCGCAGCGACGAGAACATCGGGCTGTCCGCCCGAAAGGCGCCGTGCGCGGCGATGTGCGCGAGCGCGGCTCCGTCCAACTCCGCGAGCACGCGCGGGACATGGGCGTCCTCCTGCTCCAGCACGACCGGCCTGCCGTAGCGGCCCGCCACCTCCGGCACCTCCGCCCCGCCAGTGGCCAGCCCGGGTCCGCGCACCAGGACCTGACGCCCGCCCGGCGGCGGCTCGGTGTCCCGCGCGCGCAGCCAGCCGCTCGCCGACGGGGACACGCTCAGCACCCGCTCGCGCAGCGACGGCAGCAGCGCCCACGGCACCCGGTGCAGCCGGGCCGGCGGAACCACCACGACCGGACCGGAGCCCAGATGCCCGGCCGCCTCGCCCAGCAGCAGCTCCTCCAGCCGCCGTCCCGCCGCCTCCACCACCGGCAGTCGCCCCTCCGCGCCGGGATGGGCCAGCCGGCGCAGCCCGGCCTGGACGTGCTCGGCCTCGCGTTCCGCCTCGGCGAGCAGTCCACCGGCGAACCGGCGCACCCGCCCGTCCCCGCAGAGCAGCACCTGAACCCGCCCGCCCAGCACGGCCAGTTCGACGAGCCGCCCCTCGCCCAGCCGCTCCAGCAGCCGGCCCGCGTCGAAGCGGTCCCCGCCGAACCGGTCCCCGCCGAACCCGTCCCCGGCGAACCGATCGCCGCCCCGGGCGGCGCCCCCGCGGATGTGCAGAGTCCGGGAGCGGATCTCCTGTTCCAGGCGGCGCTGTTCCCGCTCCAGGGCGAGCACCGGCCGCCCCTCCATCCGGGCGGCCTCGGCGCGGGCGGCGATCACCCGGAACGCGGTCAGGCCGCTCAGCAGCGCGGGATCGGTCGGCGGCCGGGTCGGCGGCGTGGACAGCGCCGTGGCCCGCCAGCGTTCGCTCCACGCCAGCAGCCGCCGCGGCCCGCCCCGCTCCAGGCTCACCTCCTGGGCCAGCGAGGCGAGTTCGGCGCCCTGCGCGGCGGCCCGGGCGCGCAGTTCGGTGGCGCCCAGCGTCATGCGGTGGGCGTCGAGGACGTCGAGCCCGCGCCGGCAGGCCTCCAGCACGCCACGGCCCGAGCCCGTCGCCCGCGCCCACAGCGCCTGCGCCGCCCAGCCCGTCATGCGGGCCAGCGGCGGACCGCTGCGCCGGCTGCGCGCCGCGATCCGCAGATAGCGCTCGGCGTCCGTGCCCCAGTCCAGGTCCAGCGCGATCCGGCCCGCCAGCAGCCAGGCCTCGGGCGCGGCCGGCGCCTGGAAGGCGGCCAGCCGCTCCGCCAGCCGTGCGGCGTCCGCGACCAGCCGGCCGGAGGCGCGACCGGTGGCGACCCGCGCCTCGATCAGCACCAGTCGCGCGTGCGCCTCCCACCAGGTGCGCTGCTGGCCCGCGAAGAGCCGCTCGGCCACGGCCGCACGCGCGATCGCCGTGCCCGGATCGCCCGCCAGGCGTGCCGCCTTCGCGGCGGCCAGCAGCAGTTCCGCCTTGCGGGTGGACTGCCCGCCGATGCCGTCCAGGACCCCGATCGCCGCGTCCGCCTCGGCCAGCGCCTCGGGCGCCAGACCGGCCGCCATCAGGACCTCGCAGCGCCGGACGGTGAGCATGAAGGTGGGCGTGCCGAGCTTGGCGTACCGCTCCTCCGCCTCGTCGAGCAGCCGCAGCGCGGCCGGGACGTCCCCCGAGCGGAACGCGGCCAGGCCCCGGCTCTCCACCGCGTCGGCCTTGTCGTGCTCCTGGCCGGTGGTGTCCCACAGTGTTTCGGCCGCCGTGAAGTCCGCCTCCGCGCGCTCCACCGCCCCGAGGGCGAGATGCACGGTGGCGCGCAGGGTGAGGGCGCGCGCCGTCCAGATGACGTCGTCGGCCTGACGCAGCACGGGGATCGCCCGGCGCACGTCCTCCAGGGCCTCGCGGTGGTGGCCGAGCACCCACTGCGAGTAGGCCCGCCGGAACAGCACCCGCGCGCGGGTGTGGCCCGACCCGCGCTCGACGCCCCGCTCGAACGCCTGCAGCCCCTGCCGGGTGCGGCCCGCGTGCACCAGCGCCACCCCGAGCGTGCCGAGGACGTCCGCCTCGCGCTCGGCCGAGTCCGCGCGCGCCGCGAGATCCCGGGCGCGGCGCAGATGGTCCAGGGCGAGACGCATGTCGCCCCAGTCCCGCTGCCAGATGCCGATCACCTGGTGGGCGACGGAGGCGTGCAACGGCGTCGGATCGGTGTCGAGCACTCCTTCCGCCCGGGACAACGCGTCGCCCGGTGCGGCGAACACCATCGGCAGCAGTTCGAGAACCGAGTCGTTTCCCGCTGTCACTCCACGGATGGTAGTGCTCCGCTCCGCGGGCCACACCCTTTCGGCGCCGCATCCACCAGTAACGATCGGACGTCGCGTCAACGGTGACGACGATGGTGACGGCGATGGCGCCGGCGACGACGACGGCCATGGGGACGGCCACGGCCACGGCGTCGCAAAGGGCGAGGGCGGGACGGCGGGGGAGAGCGACGGCGGCGCGACGGCGTGGAAGGGGACGCGCGGACGCAACCGCACCGCCCTCATCCGCCGTCGCACCACCTGTATCAGACGGCCGTCCAGCGGGTCTCGTTGACGACCACCGGCCGTAGGGGGAGGACACGCCATGGCGCCACAGCGATTCCACGAGCAGTTCGACCAGATCCAACGCTCGCTGCCCGACGTCCCGTTGGCGATGGGTCCGGACGACTCCGCGGAGTTCATCTACGAGAAGGGCGTCGTCCTCGCCCGCGACGGCGAGGAGGCCCAGGTCGTCGAGGACGCCGTCCGCTCGCACTTCACCGCGACCGAGGGGCTGGTCCCCGACCATGTGCGCCGCGCCGGACCGCAGGCCAACCGCTCCGGCATCGCCCGCATCCGGGTCGGGGACCCGGGAGAGGGCGGCCGGGCCGGCGACCACGCCGTGGCGGGGGCCCTGCGCGCCCTGCGCGAGACGGAGGGACGCGCGGGCCGCCGGCTGGTCAGCCGCAACCATGTCGTGTCGATCGCCGTCAACGCCTGCCCCGGCGACGAGCCGGTGCCCGTCGCTCGCACCGAGCAGCCCAACCCGGCCCCGGCGCGGACGTCCGCCGACGCCGCCGGCCGCGTCGGCGTGCTCGTCATCGACACCGGCCTCACCCACGACTACCGTTCCTATCCGCTGCTGACCCGCACCGAGGGCGACGTCCAGGCCAGGGAGACCGACGAGGACGGCGTCCTCCAGCAGTACGTCGGCCACGGCACGTTCATCGCCGGACTCGTCGCGGCCGTGGCCCCGCACACCGACGTCACCGTGCGCGGCACCCTCAACGACGCCGGCGCGATCCTGGAGTCCGAGTTCGGCGAGCGGCTCTTCGACGCCGTCGAGGACGGCTGGCCCGACATCATCAGCCTCTCCGCCGGCACCTCCAACGGGCGGCTGGACGGTCTGCTCGGCGTGGCGGCCTTCATGGAGGAACTGCGCCTGCACGCGACCCTGTTGGTCGCCGCGGCCGGCAACAACGCGAGTGCCGCGCCCTTCTGGCCCGCGGCCTACGCCTCGCTGCCCGACCACGCCGACGCAGTGCTGTCGGTGGGCGCGCTGCGCGGCGACGGCGCGTTCGGCGCCTGCTTCAGCAACCACGGCGCCTGGGTGAAGGCGTACGCCCCCGGCGAGCGGCTCGTCAGCGCCCTCACCGGGTTCGACACCCCCGTCCCGTACGTCTACCAGCACTCCACCTACGAGACCTGCCGCTACGGCTTCGCCTACTCCTGCACCTGCCGGTCCCCGCGCCACACCGGCGTGTTGAGCGAGGCGCAGCAGAGCGCCCCCGGCAAGCCGGACCAGGTGATGTTCGAAGGTCTGGCGTCCTGGAGCGGGACGTCGTTCGCGACACCCGTGGCGGCCGGGCTCGTGGCCGCCCACATGACGGAGCATCAGCTGACCGACCCGCGCGCCGCCGCCCGCGACCTGCTCGCCGTCCACGCGGACTTCGCCGAGGTGCGGGGAGCGCGGGTGCCGGCCCTGCTCCCGCCCACCTGGCGTCCGGTCCCGGTCGGCCCGTCGTGAGGCCCGCATGAGGTCCGGCGCCGGCCCCGCCACGGCGTACGATGACAGGCCGTACACGAGGGGTGGGACCGTGGACCGTAGTGATGTCGGCGCGCTCGTCCGGTCCGCCGTCGACGGTGACACGGCGGCCTGGAAAGCGCTGGTGGACGGGTTGAGCCCGCTGGTGTGGTCGGTGGTCCGCGCACACCGGCTCTCGGACGCCGACGGGCACGAGGTGTACCAGACGGTGTGGTTCCGGTTCGCCCAGCACCTCGGGCGGATCCGTGAGCCGCACAAGGCGGGCGCGTGGCTCGCGAGCACCGCGCGCAACGAGTGCCTGAAAGTGATCAAGGGCCTGAAGCGGTTGACGCCGACCGACGATCCGCAGTTGCTGGACCGGGCCAGCGAGGACCGCACGCCGGAGCAGTTCGTGCTGGACTCGGAGGAGGCGGCCGCGCAGAGCGAGCGCGTCCGCTTCCTGTGGCAGGAGTTCGAGGCGCTCGGCGAGCGCTGCCGGCAGTTGCTGCGGGTGCTGATCGCCTCGCCGCCGCCCAGTTATCAGGAGGTGTCGGCCGCCCTCGGCATCGCCGTCGGCAGCATCGGACCGATGCGCCAGCGATGTCTGCGCCGGCTGCGCGCCCGACTCGACGCACGGGGAGCACGGTGAGCGACATGAACGACGCCGACGACGCGAACAACGCGAACGACGCGATGAACGGGATGAACGGGATGAACGCGAACGACGACGGCCCGGACGACGTCTTCGGCGAAGCGCCCTTCGTCGACGAGGAGCTGGACCACGACCGGCTGGAGGAGGAGCTCCGCGAGGCCGCCGCCATCCTTGACCCGGTCCCGGCCGAGCTGCGGCGCGTCGCCATCGAGGCCTACGCGCTGCACGACCTGGACGCGCGCATCGCCGAGTTGACGTTCGACTCGCTGGTCGACGCCATCCCGGTGCGCGGCCCGGTGGACGTGCCGCGCATGCTGACCTTCCACACCGGCGGATTGACGGTCGACGTCGAGGTGACCGGGGACGGTCTGCTGGGGCAGCTGCTGCCGCCCCAGCCGGCGGCGATCGAGGTCCTGCGCGGCCCCCGGGCGACCGCCGTCCTCACCGCCGACGACATGGGCCGCTTCGCCTGCGACGCACCGCCCGCCGGCCCGTTCGCCCTGCGACTGCGCACGGGCGGCGAGGTGGTCGTCACCGAGTGGTTGCGCGCCTGAGCACACCGCCCGCGCGCGACGCGGGGATGTCCGGCCGCCCCTCGCCCCGGGGCGGCCGGGGGGTCGGTCAGCTGCCGGCCGCCGTCACGAGGGTCGCCAGGGCCGAGGCGAGCCGGGGGAGCCCCGGACCGGCCGGGCCGCCGGGTTCGGTCATGTAGACGTCCCGGCGGATCTCCACCATCAACGCGCTCACCCTGGGGTCCTTGCCGTAGTACTCCAGTGGTACGTACGCCCCGGCGAACGGGCTGTCGAGCCCCGTCTCCCCGAACTGCGCGAACACCTCGCGCGCGGCGGCCGGCAGCTCCGGCGGCGTGTGGAAGGCGTCGGTGCCCAGGCAGACCGGCGGGCGCGGCCCCTCGCCGTGCAGCTCGTACGGCAGCGGCGCGGCCGGGTAGGAGTGCACGTCGATGACGACGGCGCGGCCGACCGCTGCCAGCCGCTCGGCGACGGCCTCCGTCATGGCGCGCGCGTACGGCCTGAAGTAGCGGGCGAGAAGCGGCTCGGGGTCCGTGTCGTCCGGCCGCAGCGGCTCGCGGTGCGTGGTCCGCGTATACACCGCGCCCATCCCGACGGCCCGCATCTCCTCCCGTTCGTCCGGGAACCGCTCCGGGTCGACGACCAGCCGCGACAGCCGGTTCACGAACCGCCAGGGCGTCGGCGACGCCGTACGGGCGGCCTCCTGTGCGATCCGAGCGGTGTGCGCGTCGGTGATGTGGTCGAGCTCCCGCTCCAGCGCCTCGTCGCCCAGGACGATGCCCGCCCGCACCTCGGCGGGTATCTCCCGCGCCGAGTGCGGCACATGGAGGATCACCGGTGAGCCGGCGGCGCCCGGCAGGAACGCGAAGGACGGTGCGGCAGTGGTCATCGGGCGGCTCCCGGGGCGTTGTCAGTGGCGTCGTGCATGATCGGAGACGCCATCACAGCACGACAGCACAGCACGACGGGGAACAGGGCGGGGAAGCGGCATGGCGCTGACGAACGAGCAGGTGACCGGACACGCGTTCCTGGCGGCGCTGTACCGGGACGGCTACTACCCGGATCACCTGGTGGACCGTGGCAGGGAGATCCTGCTGCGCCTGTGCGAGCGGGTCGAGGCCGGGCGGCCCGACGGCCTCGACGCGCTGTACGTCCTCGCCCAGGCGGCCACCGAGGAGTTCAACGCCCTGCAGGACGCCTTCTGGGAGGCCGACAGCGACATCGAGACGGTGGCCCGGGAGGAGATAGCGGCGGACTTCGGCTTCGTCGCCCGGGCCTACGGCTTCGAGGACGCGGACGTGGAGGAGCTGATCGCCACCCGGGACTGGTGAGCGTGAGGGCCGGGCACGGGGCGCACACGGGCCGCGCCCCGGCCGGGCGGTGCCGGTCGGGGCGCGGTCGGGGCGTGGTGCGGCTCGTGGGCCGCCCGCGTCAGCTCAGTGAGGCGAGGACCTCGTTCCAGGTGGCCGAGGGGCGCATGACCGCGGCCGCCTTGGCCGGGTCGGGCTGGTAGTAGCCGCCGATGTCGGCCGGCTTGCCCTGGGCGGCGATCAGCTCGTCGACGATGGTCCGCTCGTTCGCGGCGAGCGTCTCGGCGATCGAGGAGAAGGCCTTGGCCAGTTCGACGTCGTCGGTCTGCCGGGCCAGCTCCTGCGCCCAGTACAGGGACAGGTAGAAGTGGCTGCCGCGGTTGTCGATGCCGCCGACGCGACGGGTCGGGGACTTGTCCTCGTTGAGGAAGGTCGCCGTGGCGCGGTCGAGGGTGTCGGCGAGGACCTTGGCGCGGGTGTTGCCGGTGGCCTCGGCGTACTGCTCGAAGGACGGCACCAGGGCGAAGAACTCGCCCAGGGAGTCCCAGCGCAGGTAGTTCTCCTTGACCAGCTGCTGGACGTGCTTCGGCGCGGAGCCGCCGGCGCCCGTCTCGAACAGGCCGCCGCCCGCCATCAGCGGGACGACCGACAGCATCTTGGCGCTGGTGCCCAGCTCCAGGATCGGGAACAGGTCGGTCAGGTAGTCGCGCAGGACGTTGCCGGTCACCGAGATGGTGTTCTCGCCGCGCCGGATGCGCTCCACCGACAGCTTGGTGGCCTCGACCGGGGCGAGGATGCGGATGTCCAGGCCCTCGGTGTCGTGCTCCGGCAGGTAGGCGTTGACCTTGGTGATCAGCTGCGCGTCGTGGGCGCGGGTCTCGTCCAGCCAGAACACGGCCGGGTCGCCGGTGGCGCGGGCACGGGTGACGGCCAGCTTGACCCAGTCGCGGATCGGCGCGTCCTTGGTCTGGCAGGCGCGGAAGATGTCGCCCTCGGCGACCTCCTGCTCGATGACCACGTTGCCGGCCTGGTCGACCAGGCGGACCGTTCCGGCGGCCTTGATCTCGAAGGTCTTGTCGTGGGAGCCGTACTCCTCGGCCTTCTGCGCCATGAGGCCGACGTTGGGCACGGAGCCCATCGTCGACGGGTCGTAGGCGCCGTTGGCGCGGCAGTCGTCGACCACCGCCTGGTAGACGCCGGCGTAGGAGGAGTCCGGCAGGACCGCGAGGGTGTCGGCCTCCTGGCCGTCGGGGCCCCACATGTGGCCGGAGGTGCGGATCATGGCCGGCATCGAGGCGTCGACGATGACGTCGGACGGCACGTGCAGGTTGGTGATGCCCTTGTCGGAGTCGACCATCGCCAGCGCCGGGCCCTCGGCGAGCTCCGCGTCGAAGGAGGCCTTGATCGCGTCGCCCTCGGGAAGGGCCTCCAGGCCCTTGAGGATGCCGCCGAGACCGTCGTTGGGGGACAGGCCCGCCGCGGCCAGCGTCGCGCCGTACCGCTCGAAGGTCTTCGGGAAGAACGCGCGGACCACGTGACCGAAGATGATCGGGTCGGAGACCTTCATCATCGTGGCCTTGAGGTGCACCGAGAACAGCACGCCCTCGGCCTTGGCGCGGGCGATCTGCGCGGTGAGGAACTGCCGCAGCGCCGCGACGTGCAGCACGGAGGCGTCGACGACCTCGTCCTTCTGGACCGGTACGGACTCGCGCAGGACGGTCGTGGAGCCGTCCGCGGCGAGCAGCTCGATGCGCAGCGAGCCCGCCTCGGAGATCACGGCGGACTTCTCGGTGGAGCGGAAGTCGTTCTCGCCCATGGTGGCGACGTCGGTCTTGGACTCCGACGACCAGGCGCCCATGCGGTGCGGGTGGGTCTTGGCGTAGTTCTTCACCGAGGCGGGGGCGCGGCGGTCGGAGTTGCCCTCACGCAGGACCGGGTTCACGGCGGAGCCCTTGATCTTGTCGTAGCGGGCCTGGATCTCCCGCTCCTCGTCGGTCTTCGGGTCGTCCGGGTAGGCCGGCAGCGCGTAGCCCTGGGCCTGCAGCTCGGCGACCGCGGCCTTGAGCTGCGGGATCGACGCCGAGATGTTCGGCAGCTTGATGATGTTGGCCTTGGGCGTCTTGGCCAGCTCGCCCAGCTCGGTCAGCGCGTCCGGGATCCGCTGGTCCTCGGTCAGGTACTCCGGGAACACGGCGATGATGCGCCCGGCCAGCGAGATGTCCCGCGTCTCCACGGCGACACCCGCCTGCGAGGCGTACGCCTGGACCACCGGCAGGAAGGAATACGTTGCCAGGGCCGGGGCCTCGTCAGTGTGCGTATAGATGATGGTCGAGTCAGTCACCGGGTGCTCCGCTCCACGTCTGCAACATTGCTCGACATCAAGATATCTCGTGATGGGTCTCGGCTCGACAGGGGTCTCCCCCCAGCCGGAACGGCCGAGGTGGCGGCCCAGGTGTCCGCCGGATGCAACCGAAGGAGCCGTTTTCGCGGTCAAGGAAGTAGATCCTCGACCTGATCCGACGGCCGGACCGACCAGCCGGCCGCCCGAGCGAAAGCGGACCATGAGATATCGCAGCAGAGTGACGGCCCCGGCGGCCGCCCTGATAGGCACGGCGGCCATGCTGGCCGGGGGAGGCACGGCCCACGCGGACGGCGGGACCGACGGCGCTCCGGCCCCCGAGACGCTCGGGGACCCCGTCTTCCCGCATCTGGGCAACGACGGGTACCGCGTCGCCGCCTACCACCTCGACCTCTCCTACGATCCGACGACCGCTCTCGTCGACGCCACGGCGACGCTGGAGCTGCACACCACGCAGGCCCTCACCCGGCTCTCCCTCGACTCCCTCGGCCTCGACATCCGCACGGTCCGTGTCGACGGCCGCACCGCCGCCTTCGAGCAGGCGGACGAGAAGCTGCGGATCACGCCCGCCCGCGCGCTGCGCGCACGGGACCGCGTCACGGTGTGCGTGGCGTACACGGCCGACCCGCGGCGCACCCTGGCGCACACCGCGTGGGTCCCCACCCCGGACGGGTTCGCGATCTGCCCCCAGCCGGACTCGGCGCACACCGTCTTCCCGTGCAACGACCACCCGTCGGACAAGGCGGACTTCACCTTCCGCATCACCGTTCCGGCGGCGCTGCGCGCCGTCGCGAACGGCTCGCTGGTGTGCACCGAGAACCTGGCCGGCGACCGCACCGCCTACACCTACCGCTCCCGCTCGCCGATGGCCACAGAGCTGGTGCAGATCACGGTCGGCGACTACGTGGTGAAGGAGCGTCCCGGGCCGCACGGACTGCGCCTGCGCGACGTAGTCCCCACCGCGCGAGCCGAGGCCCTGGAGCCCGCCCTCGCCCTCACCCCGGGCCTGGTCGAGTGGCTGGAGGCCCGGCTGGGCGCCTACCCGTTCGAGACGTACGGGCTGCTGCCCTGCAACTCCGACGACCCGAACGCCTTCGACTTCACCGGCCTGGAGACCCAGACCCTCACCCTGTACAAGCCGAACTTCCTGCTCCAGGCGGAGCCGAAGATCGGCTCGCACATGATGCACGAGCTGGTCCACTCCTACTTCGGCAACAGTGTCAGCCCCGCCACCTGGGCCGACCTGTGGATCAACGAGGGTCACGCCGACTTCTACGGGCTGCTCTACCGCTACGAGCGCGGCTGGGCGGACTCCCTGGGCCTGACCACCTTCGAAGCCCGGATGAAGGACACCTACGCGCGCGGCGACCAGTGGCGCAGGACCTCCGGTCCGGTCGCCGCGCCGAACGCGGCCAACCTCTTCGACAGCCAGCGCTACCTGGGCGGCGTCCTCGTCCTGTACGCACTGCGCCAGCTCATCGGCGAGGACGCCTTCCACGCGGTCGAGCGGGCCTTCCTGGCCCGGTACCGCGACTCCTCGGCCTCCACCGAGGACTACATCGCCGTCGCCTCGCTGGTCGGCGGGCAGGACGTCTCCGGCTTCCTGCGCGACTGGCTGTACGGCACGACGACGCCGAGGATGCCCGGCCATCCGGACTGGACGGTCACCCCGGCGCCTCCGTCCCTCACCGCGCCGCGCCGCCGAACGGACGCGCCCCGGCACGACAACTCGGCCACGCTCTGACCCGGACGGCCGCCGTCAGTCGTGCAGGGCGGGAACCTCGCCCTGCACGACGCCGTCCCCGGTCCGCTGCTGGGGGATGACCACCGCGCCCTGCTGCAACGCCACGGTGCGGGCCGGCGCCGGGATCCGGATGCCCTCCTCGCGGTAACGGCGGTGCAGGCGCTTGATGAACTCGTGCTTGATCCGGTACTGGTCGCTGAACTCGCCGACGCCCAGGATGACGGTGAAGCCGATCCGCGAGTCGCCGAACGTGTGGAAGCGGATGGCGGGTTCGTGCTCCGGAACAGCCCCGTCCACGCCCGTCATGACCTCCGCGATCACCTCGGACGTCACGCGCTCCACCTGCTCCAGATCGCTGTCGTAGGCCACGCCCACCTGCACCAGGACCGTCAACTGCTGTTCGGGACGCATGTAGTTGGTCATGTTCGACTTCGCGAGCTGGCCGTTGGGGATGACGACCAGGTTGTTGGACAGCGCGCGCACGGTCGTCTGCCGCCAGTTGATGTCCTCGACGTAGCCCTCCTCGCCGCTGCTCAGCTTGATGTAGTCGCCGGGCTGCACGGTTTTCGAGGCGAGGATGTGGATGCCCGCGAAGAGGTTCGCGAGGGTGTCCTGCAGCGCCAGCGCGACGGCCAGACCGCCGACGCCCAGGGCCGTGAGCATCGGCGCTATGGAGATGCCCAGCGTCTGCAGGACCACCAGGAAGCCGATGGCCAGCACCAGGATCCGGGTGATGTTCACGAAGATCGTCGCGGACCCGGCGACACCGGAGCGCGAGGACGTCACCGACCGCACGAGGCCCGCGAAGACCCGTGCCGCCGACACGGTCACCACGAAGATCAGCAGCACGGTCAGGGACTGGTTGACGGTGTGCTGGACGGCCTTCGTCAGCGGAAGCACCGCGGCCGCGGCCGCCGCCCCGCCGGCGATCGCCGCCCACGGCACCACGGTGCGCAGCGCGTCCACCATGACGTCGTCGCCGCTCCACCTGGTGCGCTTGGCGTGCTTGGCCAGCCAGCGCAGCATCGTGCGCGACAGGAAGGCGGCCAACAGACCCGCGCCCAGGGCGATTCCGGCGACGACACTGTCGTCCAGGGTCAGTGCGCGGTTCACCGGTCGCCTCCGGGAGGTCGGTGCGCGGCCGCCGGGGCCGTCGTCGGCCGGATCTGAAGTCTCGTCACGATGTCACCTGCTCGGTTCCGGGATGTGCGGTCGCGCCCGTCCCGCTCACCCGCGGAGAGACGCGACCGCTCATCCTGCCGTATCCGGCACGGGAGTTCGCACGCCGGTGACCTCGGTGCTCCAGTGCGCCCTCTTCGCCACACCGACCTGAAACGCCAGGTGTCCGACATCACCCAGCGGATGCTCACCCGGACCACCCGCCATGCTGCAGCAGGACGGCCTGGCGACTCGTCGCGGGTCGGGTCAGCTGACCCGGTCCGGTCAGATGACCTTCATCCGGACCAGTGCCCCGAGCGTGAGAGCGCCCGGTACCAGCGGCAGCCACACGGTGATGATCCGGTAGCCGAGGACCACGGCGGTGGCCACCGTCACCGGCCCGCCGGCCGCCACCAGCGCCACCACCAGCGCGGCCTCCACCGAACCGATCCCGCCCGGCGTCGGCACCAGCGCGACCGCCGCCGTGGCCGCCAGATACGCGACCGCCATGTGCGCCGCCGGCACCGGCAGTCCCAACGCCCGTCCCACCGCCGCCAGACCGGCCGCCTGCAGCACCGGGAACGCCAGGGAGCCGCCCCACAGCGCCAGCACCCGGGCCGGACGGCGGTGCACCGAGCGGGCCTCGCCCAGCGCGGTGCGCAGGAAGGAGCCCACCGCCGACCGCAGCCGGGGCACCAGGGCGAGGGCGCCCGCCGCCGTGAGCGCGACCGCCCCGAGAGCGCCCAGCAGCGGGCCGAGCGTCCCGTCGGGCAGGAGCGGGTCGAGCCGCAGCGCGTCGGGGAAGACCAGCAGCAGCACGGTCAGCAGGCCGACCCGGGCCACGCCCTCCGCCAGCAGGTACAGCGCGAGCGCCGCCGAGGAGCGGGCGAGCGGCACCCCGCACACGGTCATGAACCGCAGGTTGACCGCGCTCGCGCCCAGGCCCGTGGGCAGCAGATGGTTGGCCGCGCCCGCCGCGAACTGGGTCGCCAGCAACCGCCGTCCGGGCAGCCGCTCCACGACCGCGCCCTGCCGGGTCACGGCCGCCGCCACCCAGGTCAGGCAGGTCGCCCCGACGGCGGCCAGCAGCCACGGCCACTCGGCCCGCCGCAACTGGGCGAACCCCTCGACGAGGACGGACCGGTGCCGCACCGCCACCACGGTGACGAGCACCAGGGGCAGCAGACACAGGAGGTGACGCACCGGCAGGCGCCGGGCCGGCCGGAGCGGGGAGAGCGGGGGGAGCGGAAGCGTCGTCACACCCGGAGAGTCTCTCCGCACGGCGCCGACCACGGGTTGCGGGAGCGGGGACGGAACATTGCGTACTGTCATCGGGTCCTTCGCGTTCGAGACCGTGGTGCGGAGCGGCATGAGGAGGGCCGGGGGCGGGGGCAGGGGCTCGGGGAGCGGAGCCGGGCCCGGAACCGAGACGGGGACGGGGATCGGGACGGCGACGGGGATCGGGACGGGGACGGGGATCGCTGGAAACTTGACCTCAAGGAAGGTCGAGGTTCTACGGTCGCTTCCATGAGCATGGACGCCACGGCCATGACGCAGCTGTACAGCGTCATGAACGCCCAGCAGGAACGACGCCCCTTCGACCGGGCCACACTTCGCCGCATCGGCGCCTTCGCGCGCCCGCACCGCCGCCGCATCGCGCTGTTCGTCATGTTGGGGATGCTGACCGCGCTGCTCGCCGTCGCCACCCCTGTCCTCGCGGGACGGGTCGTCGACGCGATCGTGTCGCACGGCGACGCGGACACCGTCGTCCGGCTGGCGCTGCTCATCGCGGGCATCGCGGTGCTGGAGGCGGCGCTCGGCGTCCTGGGCAGGAGGCTCTCGTCGACGCTCGGGGAGGGGCTCATCCTCGATCTGCGCACAGCCGTGTTCGATCATGTGCAGCGGATGCCGGTCGCGTTCTTCACACGTACCCGTACGGGAGCGCTGGTCTCCCGACTCAACAACGACGTGATCGGCGCCCAGCGCGCCTTCAGCAACACCCTGTCCGGGGTGGTCTCCAACCTGGTCACCCTGGTGCTCACCCTCGCCGTCATGCTCACCCTGTCCTGGCAGGTCACGCTGCTCGCGCTGGCCCTGCTGCCGGTGTTCGTGATCCCGGCGCGGCGCATGGGCAGCCGGATGGCCGGCATGCAGCGGGAGGCGGCCGCGCTCAACGCGGCGATGGGCACCCGCATGACCGAGCGGTTCTCCGCGCCCGGCGCCACCCTGATCAAGCTGTTCGGACGTCCCGAGGAGGAGTCGGCCGAGTTCGCGGCGCGTGCGGCCCGCGTGCGGGACATCGGCGTCCGTACGGCCACCGCCCAGTCGGTCTTCCTCACGGCCCTGACCCTGGTCTCCGCGCTGGCCCTCGCCCTCGTCTACGGACTCGGCGGCCGGCTGGCCCTGAACGGCACGCTGGAACCGGGCGCCGTCGTCGCCCTGGCGCTGCTGCTGACCCGACTGTACGCCCCGCTCACCGCCCTCGCCGGGGCCCGGGTGGAGGTGATGAGCGCCCTGGTCAGTTTCGAGCGGGTCTTCGAGGTGCTCGATCTGGAGCCGCTCATCGAGGAGAAGCCGGACGCCCGCGAGGTGCCCGAGGGGCCGGTCTCCGTCGAGTTCGACGACGTCCGGTTCGGCTACCCGTCCGCCGACAAGGTCTCCCTCGCCTCCCTGGAGGAGGTCGCGGTCCTCGACACCCGCGGCGGCGACGAGGTGCTGCACGGCGTCTCCTTCCGCGCCGATCCCGGTCAGACCGTCGCCCTCGTCGGCTCCTCCGGCGCCGGCAAGTCGACCATCGCCCAACTCCTGCCGCGGCTGTACGACGTCGACGAGGGCGCCGTCCGCATCGGCGGGGTCGACGTCCGTGAGCTGAGCGCGGGTTCCCTGCGAGCCACGCTCGGCATGGTGACCCAGGACGGCCACCTCTTCCACGACACCGTCCGCGCCAACCTTCTGCTGGCCCGGCCCGGGGCCGACGAGGAGGAACTGTGGGACGCCCTGCGCCGATCCCGCCTCGACGACCTCGTCCGTTCCCTGCCGGACGGCCTGGACACGGTGGTCGGCGAGCGCGGCTACCGGCTCTCCGGCGGTGAACGGCAGCGCATGACCATCGCCCGGCTGCTGCTGGCCGGCCAGCGTGTCGTCATTCTCGACGAGGCCACCGCGCACCTGGACAACACCTCCGAGGCCGCGGTGCAGGAGGCCCTCGCCGAGGCCCTCGCGGACCGGACCGCGGTCGTCATCGCCCACCGTCTGTCCACCGTGCGCGCCGCCGACCTGATCCTCGTCGTCGAGGCGGGCCGGATCGTGGAACGCGGCACGCACGAGGAGCTGCTGGCGGCCGGCGGCCGGTACGCGGAGCTGTACCGCACGCAGTTCGACCAGCCGGGGATGACCGAGGCGGCCGCTCGCTGAAGGCGTCCGGCCGAGGGCATCCGTCCGAGGGCGGTGTTCCGGCCGGGCACCGGTAAGGGTTGTGACGTACAAGGGCCTTACCGCAGCCTGCTGTGCGTGCCTCACCACACCGAACGACCCAGCCCCCCGACCCGCACGAGGGACCGGCTGTCACCGCCGGCCGGTCCCCGACGCGTCCTGGCCGTCTCGAACTTCGTCTACACCGTCGGCAGCGGTCTGTATCTGACGGCGGGCGTCCTGTACTTCACCCAGGCCGTCCGTCTCCCGCCCGCCCAGGTGGGGCTGGGGCTCGGCATCGCGGGCTGTCTCTCGCTCGCCGTGGGGATCGCGGTCGGCCATCTCGCCGACCGCGTCGGGGCGCGGGGCGTCTACCTGGTGACCCTGTTGGTCCAGGCGCTGGCGACGGCCGGCTTCCTCGCCGTCGACGGTTTCCTGTCGTTCGTCGCGGCGGTGAGCGCGGCCACCGGGGCGAAGGCGGCGGGGCTGGCCGCGCGCAGCCCGCTCGTCAGACGCCATGGAGGCGAGCGCCCCCAGGAGTTCCGCGCGTATCTGCGCTCGGTCTCCAACGTCGGCATCTCCCTGGGCGCCCTGGCGGCCGGCTGGGCCGTTCAGTCAGGCACGCGGACCGCGTACCAGCTCCTCGTGGCGGGCAACGCGGTCGCGCTCGCGGCGGCCGCGGCGGTCCTGCTCCCGCTGCCGCCGCTCGCGCCCGCCCCCCGGGAGACCGGGCCCCGGTGGATCGCCCTACGGGATCGCCCCTACCTCCTGCTCACGTTCCTCGACGGCGTCATGGCCGTCCAGTTCAAGGTGCTCACGGTCGCCGTGCCGCTGTGGCTGGTCGGGTTCACGAGCGCCCCGGACTGGCTGGTCTCCGGCACGATGCTGACGGGCACGGTCATCGTCGTCGCGTTCCAGGTACGGGCGAGCCGCGCCGTCGTCTCCCCGGCGGCCGGCGGCCGGGCCTACCGACGGGCGGGCGTGGCGTTCCTGGCCGCCTGCGTGCTGATCTCGCTGTCCGCGGGCGTGCCGGCGTGGGCCGCCGTCACCCTGCTCCTGATCGCCGTGGTGATCCACACCGTCGGGGAACTGTGGCACTCCGCGGGCGGTTTCGAGGTGTCCTTCGCGCTCGCCCCCGAGCACGCCACCGGCCAGTACCTCGGCGTGTTCGGGCTCGGAGCGGGCCTCGCCGAAGCCTTCGGGCCGGGTCTGCTCATCGCCCTGTGCATCGGCTGGGGCCGCCCCGGCTGGTACGTCGTGGGGGCCCTGTTCGCGGTCACGGGACTGGCCGTGCCGCCCGCGATCCGCCGCGCCCGGCGCGGACCGCGGGCCGACCGTCCGGATCCCACGGCCGCCGAGAAGACCCCGGCCGGTGAGCCCGACGGGTGCCACGACGGCCGGCCGCGGTCGGCCACACCGGCCATGACGATCGTCGGTCGCCCGTCCGGCGGAGCGTGACACCGTGTGCCCGCGGTGATGTCGTGATGCGGGACATGGCTGTGGGCCCCGGGTGGTCCCGG
>NZ_JBHVYK010000052.1:0-56201 GCF_042880855.1 Streptomyces sp. NPDC058291 | reverse complement strand
GGTCCCCGTGGGCGCCGCCGTCGCGACCGTCCTCAGGCCTTGCGGGCCCGCGTCGTCTTCTTCGCGGGAGCCTCCTTGGCCGACCCGGCTGACTTCTTCGCCGCCGTGCCGTCGGTCGCGCTCGCCTTCTTGGCGGCCGTGGTCTTGGCGGTCGTGGTCCTGGCCGAGGTGGTGGTCGCGGTCGCCGTCTTGCGGGTGACCGTCTTCGCCGCGACCGCCTTCTTGGCGGCGGCCGACTTCTTCGGCGCCGTCCGGCGGGTGGCCTGGGTGGAGGCCGCGTCGCTGATCCGGTCGGCGTCGAGGATCTCACGCAGGAACTTGCCGGTGTGGCTGGTCGAGACGCCTGCGACCTCCTCCGGCGTGCCCTCGGCGATGACGAGACCGCCGCCGGCGCCGCCCTCGGGACCCATGTCGACGACCCAGTCCGCGGTCTTGATCACGTCGAGGTTGTGCTCGATGACGATGACCGTGTTGCCCTTGTCGACGAGGCCGGAGAGGACCGTGAGCAGCTTGCTGATGTCCTCGAAGTGCAGGCCCGTGGTCGGCTCGTCCAGAACGTAGACCGTGCGGCCGGTGGAGCGGCGCTGGAGCTCGCTCGCGAGCTTGACGCGCTGCGCCTCACCGCCGGACAGGGTGGTCGCGGACTGGCCGAGCCGGACGTAGCCGAGGCCGACGTCCTTCAGGGTGTTGAGGTGCCGGGCGATCGAGGGGACGGCCTCGAAGAACTCCGTCGCCTCCTCGATCGGCATGTTCAGGACGTCGGCGATGGACTTGCCCTTGTAGTGGACCTCCAGGGTCTCCCGGTTGTAGCGGGCGCCGTGGCAGACCTCGCACGGGACGTAGACGTCCGGGAGGAAGTTCATCTCGATCTTGATGGTGCCGTCGCCCGCGCAGTTCTCGCAGCGGCCGCCCTTGACGTTGAAGGAGAAGCGGCCAGGCAGATAGCCGCGGACCTTCGCCTCGGTCGTCTCCGCGAACAGCTTGCGGACGTGGTCGAAGACACCGGTGTAGGTGGCCGGGTTCGAGCGCGGGGTGCGGCCGATGGGCGACTGGTCGACGTGCACGACCTTGTCGACGAGGTCGTCGCCGTCCACGCGGGTGTGCCGTCCCGGGACGTTCCTCGCGCCGTTCAGCTCGCGGGCCAGGTGCGTGTACAGGATGTCGTTGACCAGCGTCGACTTGCCGGAGCCGGACACGCCGGTGACCGCGGTGAACACGCCCAGCGGGAACGAGACGTCGATGTCCTGCAGATTGTTCTCGCGGGCGCCGCGGACGGTGAGCCGGCGGGAGGGGTCCTGCGGGCGCCGGACGTCGGGCAGCGGGATCGCCTTCTTGCCGGACAGGTACTGCCCGGTCTGCGACTCGTCGTTGGCGAGCAGTTCCTTCAGGGAGCCGCTGTGCACGACCTTGCCGCCGTGCTCGCCGGCGCCGGGGCCGATGTCGACGATCCAGTCGGCGACCTTGATGGTGTCCTCGTCGTGCTCGACGACGATGAGCGTGTTGCCCATGTCGCGCAGCCGGACGAGGGTCTCGATCAGCCGGTGGTTGTCGCGCTGGTGCAGACCGATGGACGGCTCGTCGAGGACGTACAGGACGCCGACGAGGCCGGAGCCGATCTGGGTGGCCAGCCGGATGCGCTGGGCCTCGCCGCCGGAGAGCGTGCCGGCCGCCCGGTTGAGCGAGAGGTAGTCCAGGCCGACGTCGACCAGGAACCGCAGCCGCTCGTTGACCTCCTTCAGCACCCGCTCGGCGATCTTCTTGTCGCGGGCGTTGAGCTTCAGCTCGCCCAGGAAGTCCGCGCAGTCGCTGATGGACATGCCGGAGACCTCGGCGATGGACTTGCCCATGACGGTGACCGCGAGGACCAGCGGCTTGAGGCGGGTGCCCTCACACGTGGGACAGGGCACCTCGCGCATGTAGCCCTCGAAGCGCTCCCGGCCGGCGTCGCTCTCGGCCTCGCTGTGCCGACGCTTGACGAACGGCACGGCGCCCTCGAAGGGGGTCGTGTAGACGCGCTCGCGGCCGTACCGGTTGCGATAGCGGACCTCGATCTGCGTCTTGTGGCCGTACAGCAGCGCCTTGCGGGCGCGCTGCGGCAGGCCCGCGAAGGGGATGTCGGTGCGGAACCCGAGCGCGTCGGCGAGGGCGCCGATCAGGCGGCTGAAGTAGTCCTTGGTGTGGCCGTGCGACCAGGGGTGGATGGCGCCCTCGTCCAGGGACTTGTCCTCGTCCGGGACGATCAGCTCCGGGTCGACCTCCATGCGCGTGCCGATGCCGGTGCACTCGGGGCAGGCGCCGAAGGGCGAGTTGAAGGAGAAGGAGCGGGGCTCCAGCTCCTCGAAGGAGAGGTCGTCGTACGGGCAGTACAGGTGCTCGGAGTACATCCGCTCGCGCTCGGGGTCGTCCTCGGGGAGGTCGACGAAGTCGAGCACGACCATGCCCCCGGACAGCCCGAGGGCCGTCTCCACGGAGTCGGTGAGACGACGCTTGGCGGTGTCCTTCACCGTGAGGCGGTCGATGACCACCTCGATGGTGTGCTTCTCCTGCTTCTTCAGCGTGGGCGGGCTGGACAGCTGGATCGTCTCGCCGTCGACCCGCGCGCGGGAGTAGCCCTTGGTCTGGAGGTCGGCGAACAGGTCGACGAACTCTCCCTTGCGCTCGCGAACCAGCGGCGACAGCACCTGGAAGCGGCTGCCCTCGGGCAGCTCCAGGACCCTGTCGACGATGGCCTGCGGCGACTGGCGTGTGATCGGCCGACCGCACTCGGGACAGTGCGGCTTGCCGATGCGCGCGAAGAGCAGACGCAGGTAGTCGTAGACCTCGGTGATGGTGCCGACCGTGGAGCGCGGGTTGCGCGAGGTCGACTTCTGGTCGATCGAGACGGCCGGGGAGAGGCCCTCGATGAAGTCGACGTCCGGCTTGTCCATCTGCCCGAGGAACTGGCGGGCGTACGAGGAGAGCGACTCGACGTAGCGCCGCTGGCCCTCGGCGAAGATGGTGTCGAAGGCCAGCGAGGACTTGCCCGACCCCGACAGGCCCGTGAAGACGATGAGCGAGTCGCGTGGCAGGTCGAGCGAGACATTCTTGAGATTGTGCTCGCGCGCGCCACGGACGATGAGACGGTCGGCCACGCCGGTCCGCACCTTTCTTGAGAGAAGTGACAGGGGCGAGGCCCCCGTCTTTCCCAGACTAGGGGGAGCCACTGACAACGCCGGTCGGGATGGATCCGGCCTGCACCGGTTCACAACAATCCCCGGGCTTCCAGCATGCCCGACGCCGCAACCGACCATATAGCACGCCCATTCGAATAGCGGGCTCCGTCGACCACCTTCACCCGAAGGGGTGGCGGGGCTAGGGTCGGCAGCATGATTGATCACGCTCATGACCTGGAGTCTGTACGGGAGGCGACCGCGCGGCTGCTCACCGCAGTCGCCGCACTGGACAACGCGTCCGCGGCCGAGCCGTCACGCCTGCCAGGCTGGAGCCGCGGCCATGTCCTGGCGCACATCGCCCGCAACGCCGACGCGCTCGTGAACGTCCTCGAAGGCCGCCCCATGTACGCCGACGCGCAGGTCCGCGACGCCGACATCGAGCGTGACGCCCCGCGTCCGCCGGCCGTCCAGCTCGCCGACCTGCGCGAGAGCGCGGCCCGTTTCCAGGCCGTGGGGGACGCGCCCGCCGACTGGTCGCGCACGGTAGAGCTGCGCAACGGGGTCGTCGACGCGGCGGCCCGGGTGCCCTTCCGGCGGTGGGCGGAGGTCGAGCTGCACCACGTGGACCTCGGCGTCGGCTACGAGCTGGAGGACCTGCCGCAGGAGTTCGTCGTCCGGGAGACCGAGTTCCTCACCGACCGGTTCGACGGACATCCCGAGGTGCCGCCGACCCGTGTGACGGACGGCACGCGCGCGTGGCGCACCGGCCGCAAGGCCGACGGGCCCGAGGTGACCGTCGCCGGCGCCCCCGCGGACCTTCTGGGCTGGCTCGCCGGGCGCCGCGACGGATCGGCTCTGACGGCCGACGGCGGACCGCTGCCGGCGCTGCCCCCGCTATAGGCTGCGGCCATGACGTACAGCGGACAGGTGACGGTCGGCGGCCCGGCGGACGTGCACGAGCTCAAGGACCTGATGATCACCAAGATCGCGGTCGGACCGATGAACAACAACGCCTATCTGCTGCGCTGCCGGGCCACCGACGAGCAGTTGCTGATCGACGCGGCGAACGACGCGCACGCCCTGCTCGGCACGATCGGTGACGACGGCATCGCGTCCGTCGTCACCACCCATCGGCACGGCGACCACTGGCAGGCGCTCGCCGAGGTCGTGGCGGCCACCCGCGCACGTACCTACGCCGGCCGCGAGGACGCCGAGGGCATCCCGGTGCCGACCGACGTCCCGGTCGACGACGGCGACGTCATCCGGGTGGGGAACGTCGAGCTCACCGCGCGCCGTCTGGTCGGGCACACACCCGGCTCGATCGCCCTGGTCTACGACGACCCGCACGGCCACCCCCATGTGTTCACCGGCGACTGTCTCTTCCCCGGAGGCGTGGGCAACACCCGCGAGGACCCGGAGGCGTTCGCCCGTCTGATCCACGACGTCGAGACGAAGATCTTCGACGTGCTGCCGGACGAGACCTGGGTGTACCCGGGGCACGGCGACGACACCACGCTGGGCGCCGAGCGGCCGCAGCTTCCGGAGTGGCACGCGCGCGGGTGGTGAGTCCCGCCGGACGGACGGCGGGGCGCGCGATGCGCCACGCGCGCCCCGTGTGAACGGCGCGCACGCGCCGACCCCTTCCGCGCTCTCCCCGTACACGTGGTTGCGCGGTCAACTGGTGGCAGCCCCGCGCGGGATGACGGCTCCGGCGCGGAAGGGGCCGCCGGCCACCATCCCCGCCCTCGGCCGGCGGCCCGGGCCCTCTTGTCCGCCCTGTTCACGAGAACGCAACACCCGTTCCCAGAATGCGGACAGATGACGTCGTGACCTCGACAAACAGGCGTTTCGCTGCCACTCTCCGGCCATGCACCTCGCCCCTCGTGTACTGCGCCGCGCCGTCGCCGGCGCCACCGTGGCCCTCCTCGCCACCGCCGTCGGCTGCGCTCCGCAGCCGGAGGAGAAGGCGGCTTCCACGCCTTCCGGTTCGAGCGCGAGCGCCTGCGCCCAGGGCAAGCTGGCCACCGAGACCTCGGGAAAGCTGACGATCGCCACCGACGAACCCGCGTACGAGCCGTGGTTCAAGGACGACAAGCCCTCCAACGGCAAGGGCTTCGAGTCGGCGGTGGCGTACGCGGTCGCCCAGCAGCTCGGTTACGACAAGAGCGCGGTGGTCTGGCAGAGCGTGCCGTTCAACAAGGCCTTCGCGCCCGGCGCGAAGACCTTCGACTTCGACGTCAACCAGGTCTCGATCAGCGACGAGCGCAAAAAGGCCGTGGACTTCTCCTCCGGCTACTACGACGTGCGTCAGGCCGTCATCGCCCTCAAGGGCACCAAGGCCGCGAAGGCGACGACCATAGCGGACCTCAAGGGCCTGAAGCTCGGCGCCCAGGTCGGCACGACGAGCCTCGACTACATCGACGACGTGGTGAAGCCGACCCGGGACGCCGCCGTCTACGCCAAGAACGACCAGGCCAAGTCGGCGCTCAAGAACGGGCAGGTCGACGCCATCGTGGTCGACCTGCCGACGGCCTTCTACATCACGGCCGCGGAGGTCACCGACGCCGAGATCGTCGGCCAGTTCGAGAACCAGGGCGCCGCCCCCGAGCAGTTCGGGCTGGTGCTCGACAAGGGCAGCGCCCTCACGCCCTGTGTGACCGCCGCCGTGGACGCGCTCCGCAAGAACGGCGCCCTGGCGAAGCTCGAACAGCAGTGGCTCTCCGACGCCGTCGACGCCCCGGTGCTCAAGTGACGGTCACGCAAAAGGAGTCCGGACCGCAAGGGTCGGACGACGAGGGCGACATGCCGGGGGCCGGCGACCCGGCCTACACGCCGTCGCCGCGACGCCTGGAGCGTGAGCGCCACCGGCGCGCGCGGGCCCGCCGCGCCACGGCGATCGCCGCGCTGTCGACCCTCGTCACGGGCGTCGTGCTCTACCTCGTCGTCGTCAGCGCGCCCGGCTGGCCGCGCACCAAGGAGACCTTCTTCAACGCGCACTACGCGCGCGAGGCGCTCCCCAAGGTCCTCGAAGGGCTGTGGCTGAACGTCCGGCTCCTGCTGGTCTGCGGCGTCGCCGTGCTGGTGCTCGGCATGCTCATCGCGGTGGCCCGCACCCTGCGCGGCCCCGTGTTCTTCCCGCTGCGGGCACTGGCGGCGGCGTACACGGACTTCTTCCGCGGCCTGCCCCTGATCATCAACCTGATGATCGTGGTCCTGGGCGTCCCGGCGCTGCGTCTGCAGGGCGTGACGGTCGACCCGGTGTGGCTGGGCGGTACCGCGCTGACGCTGACCTACTCCGCGTACGTCGCCGAGGTGTTCCGCGCCGGCATCGAGTCCGTGCATCCCTCGCAGCGCGCGGCGGCCCGCTCGCTGGGCCTGTCCAACCGGCAGGCGCTGCGGTACGTGGTGCTCCCCCAGGCGGTCCGCCGCCAGGTGCCGCCACTGCTGAACGACCTGGTGTCGCTGCAGAAGGACACCGGTCTCGTCTCGATCGGCGGCGCGATCGACGCCGTACGCGCGGCGGACATCATCGTGGGCCGCAGCCTCAACTACACGCCGTACATCGTGGCGGGCCTGGTCTTCGTCGCCCTCACCCTTCCGATGACGCGCTTCACGGACTGGGTGACGGCACGGATGGACCGTCGGCGCACCCAGGGAGGAACGACATGAGCGATGCCCCGGTGCTGCGGATGGAGTCCGTCCGCAAGACCTTCGGCGACTCCGTCGTGCTGCGCGACGTCGACCTGGACGTCGCCCCGCACACGGTGACCGCGCTGATCGGCGCCTCCGGCTCCGGCAAGTCCACCCTGCTGCGGTGCGCCAACCTGCTGGAGGACGTCGACGACGGCGCGATCTTTCTGGACGGCGAGGAGATCACCGACCCGCGCGCGGACCAGGACGCGGTGCGCCGACGGATCGGCGTCGTCTTCCAGGCGTACAACCTGTTCCCGCACATGACGGTGCTGGAGAACGTCACGCTCGCCCCGCGCCGGGTGCACGGCGTCCCGCGCGCGCAGGCCGAGGAGCACGCCAGGGAGCTTCTGGAGCGGCTCGGGCTGGGCGGCCGGGCGGGCGAGTACCCCGACCGGCTCAGCGGCGGCCAGCAGCAACGGGTGGCCATCGTGCGCGCCCTCGCCGTGCGTCCCCGGCTGCTGCTCCTCGACGAGATCACCGCGGCCCTCGACCCGGAGCTGGTGGGCGAGGTCCTCGACGTCGTCCGCGATCTGAAGGGCGACGGCATGACCATGGTGCTGGCCACCCATGAGATGGGCTTCGCGCGCGAGGTGGCCGACCAGGTGTGCTTCCTGGACGCGGGCGTCGTGCTGGAGCGCGGCACCGCCGAGCAGGTCTTCGCCGACCCGCAGCAGGAGCGCACCCAGCGCTTCCTGCGGCGGATCGTCAAGGCCGGACGTCTGTGAGAAGGGCCGGGTAAGGCGCGTAGTCCTGAACGCCGGTCCTTACCCGTCGTCCTGGACGGCGCTCGTCATGCGTCGGCCTTCCCCGTGCCCGCCAGCGCGGCGACGCGCTCCACCGCGAACACGTACCCCTGCACCCCGCAGCCGGCGATGACGCCGTCGGCGCGCAGCGAGACGTAGGAGTGGTGCCGGAACGACTCGCGCCGATGGATGTTGGAGATGTGCACCTCCAGCACCGGAAGGCCGTCGCAGGCGTTGAGCGCGTCCAGGATCGCCACCGAGGTGTGGGAGTAGGCGCCCGGATTGATCACGACGCCGCAGTGGTTCAGCCGCGCCTCGTGGATCCAGTCGACGAGTTCGCCCTCGTGGTTGGACTGGCGGAAGTCCACCGTGCCGCCGTGCGCGGCCGCCGCCTTGACGCACATCGCCTCGACGTCGGCGAGCGTGTCGGTCCCGTAGATCTCCGGCTGGCGCCGGCCCAGCAGGTTCAGGTTGGGGCCGTTGAGGATCATGATCGGGGCGTTGGCCAGGGTGCGGGGCACGGTTCCTCCGGTCCGTTCGGGAGCGGCCTTTCGGGACCGCCGTCCGGACCGGTCTATCACGGTGAAAGCGAGGCGCAGCAGCCCGTGTCCCCCGCCGGGCCGGCGCCCACGTGCCCTCCCGAGCCCTCACCCGGCGACCGCGCAGCCGTCGTCCCGCCCTGCCCGGGCCTGCCGGGCTCTTCCCGCGCCCTGGTGACCCGGGCCCGGAACGGCTGGGCGAGGTGCCGACCCGGAGCCGGTCGAGAGGAGCTGCCCGGCGCCACCCGTCACCTCCTGAGCGCCGCGCGACGGCCGGCTTCCCCGCACGACCCCGTAACCAGGGATCACCGCGGGTGGTTGACGCGGCATGCACGACGTACGCACCGTGAAGGCGCCCCCCTTGGCCCGGCTCGCGGCCGCCTCGCTCGCCGGGACGGCCATCGAGTTCTACGACTTCTTCGTCTACGGGACCGCGGCCGCACTGGTCCTCGGGCCGCTGTTCTTCCCGACGTTCTCGCCGCTGGCGGGGACGCTGGCCGCGTTCGCGACGTTCGGCGTGGGCTTCGTCGCCCGGCCGCTGGGCGCGGTGCTGTTCGGGCACGTCGGGGACCGGCACGGGCGGCGGCCGGTCCTCGTCGTCTCCCTGCTGCTGACCGGCGCCTCGACGGTCGCGGTGGGCTGTGTGCCGGCCTACGGCACGATCGGGGCGGCCGCCCCGTTGCTGCTGCTCGGACTGCGTTTCCTTCAGGGGCTGGGTCTCGGCGGGGAGTGGGGCGGCGCGGTGCTGCTGACCGCGGAGCACGCGCCCGCCGAGCGGCGCGCGCTGTGGTCGAGCTTTCCGCAGGTCGGCCCGGCCGTGGGGTTCCTGCTCGCCAACGGGGTGGTGCTGGCCCTGTCGGCCACGTTGACCGAGGCGCAGTTCGCGCAGTGGGGGTGGCGGGTGCCGTTCTGGGCCGCCGGAGCCCTCGCCGTGGGCGGACTGCGGCTGCGGACGTCGCTGCCGGAGAGTCCCCGGTTCCTGGAGATCGACGACCACGCGCGCGTGCCGCTCGCCGAGGTCGTGCGCGAGCACTGGCGGCTCGTCCTGCTGACCGCCGGCGCGCTCGCCGTCGGATACGCGATCTTCTACGCCGTCACGACCTGGTCCCTGGCCTACGCGACCGGACGACTGGGAGTGGGGCGCACGGTGATGCTGACCTGCATCATGGCCGCCGTGGTGGTGAAGGGGGCGCTGACGCCGGTGATGGCGCTGCTCGGCGACCGCTTCGGCCGCAGGCCGCTGTGTCTGGCCGGATGCGCGGGGGCCGCGCTGTGGATGCTGCCGATGGTCGCGCTGCTGGCCACGGGTGAGCCCCTGCCGATGTTCCTGGGGCTCCTGGGCGCGCTGGTCGCGTTCGTCACGATGTTCGCGGTGATCGCGGCCTACCTGCCGGAGCTCTACCCGCCGCGGGTGCGCTGTACCGGCGCGTCGGTCGGCTACAACCTGGGCGGTGTCCTGGGAGGCGCCCTCACTCCGATCGTGGCGACGGCGCTCGCGGAGCGGTCGGGCCCGGTGCCGTGGGGCGTGGGCGCCTATCTGACGGGGATCGCGCTGCTCAGCCTGGGCTGTTTCGCGCTGCTCCCGGAGACCCGTCCGGCGCCGGTGGTCGCCGTGCAGCCGGTCGCGGATTGATCGCCGGCTCCAGGTGGGCCGCGAACAGCACGAGGTGGACGCCGCCCCGCAGTGGCGTGGCCCGGCCCGGGAGCACGCTGAGCGAGCTGACCACGACGGTCAGCGCGAGCAGCACCGTGTACGCGGAGCCGAGGCCGAGGACGAGAGGTCCGCAGAGCCAGAAGGCGGCCAGGGCGACGGCGGGGACGGTCGGTCCGATGCCGGCCATCGCGGAGCCGAGCGCGAGGTTGAGGCTGGTCCGCACCCGGTCGCGGCGGGCGGAGCGCGGCGCGGCGATGGTCGGGGAGCAGCACCACCAGCGCGATGATCACGCCGGCGACGGCGTGGTGGAGGCCGGCGCTCTGCACCGCCGATTCGATCGTGGGCGAGACGCCCTTGGCGGGGCCCCACGACGCCGATCAGGGCCAGGCCGAGCAGTCCGAGGCTGATCAGCGCCGCCCATGAGGTCGGGACGCCGGCGTGGTCGTCCGGGGTGATCACGTCTCCCTGGTGGGCGACGGCCTCCGCGTGGTGCACGGCCGCCAGAACTGCTCCGGCGAGGACCAGCGTCACCAGGGCCACGACCGCGCCGGGCAGCTCACGGCCCCAGGTCAAGGCGAGCAGGACGGCTGCCGACGCGGGTGCGAGGGACGTCCACCGGGCCGCTTCCGACGTGAGCCGAGCGATCATGCGGTGATCGTCGCAGAGCCGTACAGGCTTCGCATGGCGGCCCGTACGGCCCGACGGCCCCTGTGGCTTGTGTGCCGGTGAGGCGGTCTGCGCGGGCCGTCGGAGCCATGGGCCGGTGTGCCGGGGACGGCCGGTCGCGATCAGGTCGCGGCCGACGTCACCTGTACTCGGCGGTGTCCACCACGTCGCAGTCGGTGAAGGACGGAGGTGTGGTGCACAGTGCGGCCATCGCGTGTGCGAACTTGCCGGTCTGCGGGTCGTCGCTGTTGCGCACGGCCTCCTCGTAGGAGTCGAACTCGACCACCACCAGGTAGCGGTTCGGGCGGCTCCTGTCCTTGAGGACGAGGCGTCGGGCCGGGCCGTCCGGTAGGCCGGCGAGACGCCGGTCCCCTTCCTCGGCGAGCGCCCGCAGGTCGTCGATGCTGTCGGTCTCGAATTCCAGGATCTGCACGAACCTCTGCGGTGTGTTCATGGCGCCTCCGCCGGATCCGGCGCCCCCGGGTGGGGAACGTCCAGCTCCCAACGAAGCACCGGGAGCGGTGCTCGGCAATTCGCCGCGCACCGCTCCCGGGGGCGGTTGTTCCCACGTCGTCCGTGGTCAGGCCTCGATGCCGTCCTTCGGAGCGCCCTCGCTCGCGGTGTGCGCCGCGTCGTCCGCCACCTTCTTCTTCGAGGCGTGCAGGCTGGTGAGCGTGGTGACGATCAGGACGGAGCAGATCACGCCCAGCGACACCGGAATGCTGATCTCGGGGACGTGCACCCCGGACTCGTGCAGCGCGTGCAGGACCAGCTTCACGCCGATGAAGCCGAGGATCACGGACAGGCCGTAGCTGAGGTGGACCAGCTTCCTCAGCAGGCCGCCGATGAGGAAGTACAGCTGCCGCAGGCCCATCAGGGCGAACGCGTTGGCGGTGAAGACGATGTACGGGTCCTGGGTCAGGCCGAAGATCGCGGGGATGGAGTCGAGGGCGAAGAGCACGTCGGTCGTGCCGATCGCGAGCATGACGACCAGCATCGGGGTCATGACCCGCTTGCCGTTCTGCTGGATCCACAGCTTCGTGCCGTGGTAGCGGTCGGCCACGCCGAAGCGCTTCTCCACGGCCTTCAGGAGCTTGTTCTCCTCGAACTCCTCGTCCTCCTCGTCGGCCCGGGCCTCCTGGATGAGCTTCCAGGCGGTCCAGATCAGGAAGGCGCCGAAGAGGTAGAACACCCAGGCGAAGCTGGCGAGGATCGCGGCGCCGGCGGCGATGAAGATCGCCCGCAGGACCAGTGCTATGAGCACGCCGACGAGCAGAACCCTCTGCTGGTACTGCGAGGGGACCGAGAACTTCGCCATGATCAGGACGAAGACGAAGAGGTTGTCGACGCTGAGCGACTTCTCGGTGATGAAGCCGGCGAAGAACTCCCCGGCGGGCTCGCCGCCTCCGAAGAGGAGCAGCCCGACCCCGAAGAGCCCGGCGAGGGCGATCCAGACGACGGTCCAGATCCCGGCTTCCTTGATGGACACGTCGTGCGGCTTGCGGCCGATGAAGAAGTCGACCGCGATGAGGGCGGCAAGGCCCACGATGGTGAGGACCCATAGGGTCATGGAAACATCCACTGCGCCTCCGGCAGTACGTAACGGCAGGTGATCAGCGTCGTTGCGCTGCCGGAGGTCTCTTCCACCCGTTCCGCTCAGGAACGGGCCGGCGCCCCGGGATCGTCGGTGATCCGTATTGACGGGTACGCCGCAGCGGGAGTACTCCCCTCCGTGAGGAAAACAGTACCCCAACTACCAAGAAAGAGTAAAGCGCTTGGCAAAAGAAGAACCAAGTCCCCTGGTCACGAGCCTTTACGAGTACTTGGTACGCGCCATGGCGACCTGCGCGAGGACCCGCTGAAGCACCTGGCTCCCGGGGGGCACGAGCGCCGGTTCGAAGGTCCAGGCATGACCGACCCACGGGTCGGCGAGGTGATCCTCGGCCACCGGAGTCAGCCGCAGCAGCCCGCGCCACAGCGGGTCCAGCAACGGACCGTAACCGCCGGCGTCCTCCCGGTCGGCGACCATCATCAGGTGCACGCCGACGGCGGGCCCCTCGTCCGCGAGGTAGCGCAGCTGGGTCACGGCCCGGTCGTCGAACCCGTGCGGGAAGTCGTTGACGACCAGGAGTTGCTGGGCGGTGTCGAAGCCGGGCGGCAGCGAGTCGGCCACACCCCCGCGCACCGCCATCTGCAGCAGGTCGACCCGCTCGGTCAGCTGCCCGAGGACGGCCGCGACGCCTGCCGCACCCGCCGCGGGCGGGGCCGCGAGCACCCCGCTCCGCACCAGCGGTGCGAGCTCCCGGGCGCCGGAGCCGGCCGGATCGACGACGTGCACGGTGAACTCGTCCGCCGGATGCACCGCCAGCAGCCGGGCGACGTGCGCCACCGCGGACTCCATCGCGAGGCGGCGCAGCTCGTGCGGGTCGACGAACGCCCCGTCGAACGAGCCCGGCCGGCCGCTGTCGATCCACAGGCCGCGTTCCAGCGGGAGCCGGACCAGCATCGGGATGCGCAGCGGGTCGCTCTCGGGCAGGTGCAGGTCGCCCAGCCGCAGTGCCATGGGCATCTCCATGGGGACCCGGTAGGCCTGCCAGACGGGGGTGTCCCAGCGCGCGAACGCCGCCGGCAGCGCCGGTTCGACCACGTCGGCCTCGGCCGCGAGCTGGACGAGATCGCGCTCCAGCGCCTCCCGGGCCCGGTCGACGAGCTGGACGTGCTTGGCCTGGGCCGCTTCCCGCGCCGCGTCGCCCTGCCCGCCGATCCTGCTGCGCGGATCGGACAGGACCTGGTCGAGCTCCTTCTCCCTCCGCGCGTCGGCGAAGTCGACGGCGCTGCGGTACGCGGCCGTGGTGCGGGCCAGGTCCTCGAACATGCCCCAGACCTGGTTGTAGAGGCGCTCCTCCATCGACCAGCCGGTCGCGTCACCCGCGACGGGCCGGGCCGGCTGCCCGGGCTGCGCCGGGGGCGCGGCGGGCGGAGGCGGGGGCGGAGCCGTGTTCTGCCGACGCGGGTGGCTGTAGTCGACCGGGCCGCCGGTGGGCGCCGTCGGCGTCGGCTGAGCAGCGCCCGGGTCCACGGACGGGGGATCCGTCCGGCGGCCCGGCCCGGTGGCTCCCTGCGGGTTCGGGTCCGCCCCGTACGGGCCGGGGCCGACCGGGCTCTGCCCGCCCTGCTGCGCGCCGTGGGGCGAGCCGCTCTGGTCCGGGCCGAGCGCGGACGCGGCCGCCTGCCGGGAGCGGTCGGCGTCGGCCGCGCGGGGCGGCGCGGGGATCGAGCGGGCCAGGCCCTGGGAGACGGCCTCGTCGATCGCGGCCGCCAGCTGATGCGCCTGTGGCAGCCCCTGGTCGGTGAGGAGTTCCGCGAGGCCGCCCGCGTACCCCTGCCCGACGGCGCGCACCTTCCAGGCGCCCTGCCGCCGGTACAGCTCCAGCGCGACCACCGCGGACTCCGCGTCCAGGCCGGTGATGGTGTACGAGGCGACCTCGGCGCCGTCGAGTCCGGTGACCGCGACGAAGGGGGCCGAGAGGGACCCGAAGCTGACCGGCCCGCCGACCCCCGGAGGCAGCGCGAGCAGGACGTCGAGCCGGTGCACGGTCGCCGGCATAGCGTCCAGGTCAACCGCGAGGCGATGGTCGGCGGCCGCCTGCCGGGAGACCTCCAGGCCGGGCAGCGTGGGCGCCCCCGGATGGGCCACCCACTCCACGCCGTGGATCCTGCCGCTCTCGTCCCCGAGCGTGGCAGCCGCCACGACCGGCCGGCCGGCCGAGACCCGGATCTCGAGCCGGACCTGGGAGAGCGGGTGGTTCTGCCCCCGCACCAGCTCGGCCACCATCGCCTGTCGTCCCCCCTGCATCGCGTGTGGTGTCGTCGTGCCGCTCGACGGAGCCTGTTACAGCGCCGGCAGGATCGCGGGCATCAGGTCCTGGAAGGTGCGGCCGTTGGCCGGCGTGCCGAGGGCCGTCATGTTCCAGCCACCGCCCACGCGGTGCACCTTCGCCATGATCTGGGCCGTGTAGGCGCCGCCGCCCGCGAGCGTGTAGCGCGCGAGCTCCTGGCCGTTGGTCTCGTCGACCAGACGGCAGAAGGCGTTCTGCACTTCCTGGAACGTCTGGCCGGTGAAGGAGTTCACCGTGAAGATGATCTGGTCGATGTGGACCGGCACGCGCGCGAGGTCCACCAAGATCGCCTCGTCGTCACCGCCCTGGCCCACGCCGCCGACGAGGTTGTCGCCGGTGTGACGGACGGAGCCGTCGTCGCTCACCAGGTGACGGAAGAAGACGACGTCGACCGGCTGCTTGTCCGCGAACAGAACGGCCGAGGCGTCGAGGTCGATCTCCCGGGTGCGCGAGCCGAACAGGCCGCGCCTCGGGGCCGCCTGCCAGCCGAGACCCATGCGCACCGCGGTCAGGCTGCCCCCGTCGTTCTTCTGCAGACTGATGGCCTGACCTTTGGTCATATTGACGGTCACGCGCTGATTCCCCTCTCGGCTGTCCCCTGTTGCCGCGGCCCCCGCGGTTGACCGAAACACTACGCAAAGGCACTGACAGTGCCGTAGCCAGGCCCGCGCTTTGTGTCGTTCTTGCAACACAGCGCATGCCCGGCCCGGCCACAGCGGCCGCACCGGCCCCGCATTGCCGGTCCGGCCCCTTCCCGTCAGGCCAGTCCGGCCTCCCTCATCTGGCGCAGTTCCTTCTTCATCTCCGAGACCTCGTCGCGGATCCGGGCGGCGACCTCGAACTGGAGGTCCGCTGCCGCGGCCCGCATGCGCTCGGTCATCTCCTCGATCTGCCCGGCGAGTTCGGCCGCCGGCCGGTCGGTCGGGACCGTCTCCTTGGTCTTGCCCCTGGCCGCCTTGGCCTTCGTACCCTTGGCCGCCTTGTCGCCGAGGGAGGGCACCGGGGCCTTCGTGCCGCCGCCGTCCTTCTTCGCCCGGTAGCCGGAGCCGAGCAGCTGCTCGGTGTCGACCTCCTCGCGGGCGATCTGGGCGACGATGTCGTTGATCTTCTTGCGCAGCGGCTGCGGGTCGATGCCGCGCGCGGTGTTGTAGGCGACCTGCTTCTCCCGGCGGCGGTTGGTCTCCTCGATGGCCCGCTCCATGCCCGGGGTGATCTTGTCGGCGTACATGTGGACCTGGCCGGAGACGTTGCGCGCCGCGCGGCCGATGGTCTGGATCAGCGAGGTGCCCGAGCGCAGGAAGCCCTCCTTGTCGGCGTCGAGGATCGCCACCAGGGACACCTCGGGCAGGTCCAGTCCCTCGCGCAGCAGGTTGATGCCGACCAGGACGTCGAACTCGCCCGCGCGCAGTTCGCGCAGCAGCTCGATCCGGCGCAGCGTGTCGACGTCACTGTGCAGGTAGCGGACCTGGATGCCGAGTTCCAGGAAGTAGTCCGTGAGGTCCTCGGCCATCTTCTTGGTGAGCGTGGTGACCAGGACGCGCTCGTCCTTCTCCACGCGCGTGCGGATCTCGTGCACCAGGTCGTCGATCTGGCCCTCGGTGGGCTTGACGACGACTTCCGGATCGATGAGGCCGGTGGGCCGGATGATCTGCTCCACGACGCCGTCCCCGCGGGAGAGCTCGTACTTGCCGGGCGTCGCCGACAGGTAGACGGTCTGCCCGATGCGCTCCTGGAACTCCTCCCACTTCAGGGGACGGTTGTCGAGGGCGGAGGGCAGCCGGAAGCCGTGGTCGACGAGGGTGCGCTTGCGGGATGCGTCGCCCTCGTACATGGCGCCGATCTGCGGCACGGTGACGTGGGATTCGTCGATGACGAGCAGGAAGTCGTCCGGGAAGTAGTCGAGCAGGGTGTTGGGCGGGGAGCCGGGCAGGCGGCCGTCGAAGTGCATCGAGTAGTTCTCGACGCCGGAGCAGGAGCCGATCTGGCGGAGCATCTCCAGGTCGTACGTGGTGCGCATCCGCAGCCGCTGGGCCTCCAGCAGCTTGCCCTGCTTCTCCAGTTCGGCCAGGCGCTCGCCCAGTTCCTTCTCGATGTCGTTCGCGGCCCGCTCCAGGCGCTCGGGGCCGGCGACGTAGTGGGTGGCCGGGAAGATGTACAGCTGCTCGTCGTCGCTGATGATCTCGCCGGTGAGCGGGTGCAGGGTGGACAGGGCCTCGATCTCGTCGCCGAACATCTCGATGCGGACGGCGAGCTCCTCGTAGACCGGGAAGATCTCGATGGTGTCGCCGCGCACCCGGAAGGTGCCGCGGGTGAAGGCCAGGTCGTTGCGCGTGTACTGGATGTCGACGAAGCGCCGCAGCAGCCCGTCCCGGTCCAGTTCGTCGCCGACGCGCAGCGGGACCATCCGGTCCACGTACTCCTGCGGGGTGCCGAGGCCGTAGATGCAGGAGACCGAGGCGACCACGACGACGTCGCGCCGGGTGAGCAGCGAGTTGGTCGCGGAGTGCCGCAGGCGCTCGACCTCCTCGTTGATCGAGGAGTCCTTCTCGATGTAGGTGTCCGACTGCGGTACGTACGCCTCGGGCTGGTAGTAGTCGTAGTACGAGACGAAGTACTCGACCGCGTTGTTCGGCAGCAGTTCGCGGAACTCGTTCGCCAGCTGGGCGGCCAGGGTCTTGTTCGGCGCCATCACCAGGGTGGGGCGCTGGAGCTTCTCGATCATCCACGCGGTGGTCGCGGACTTTCCGGTGCCGGTCGCGCCGAGCAGGACGACGTCCTTCTCACCTGCCTCGACGCGCTTGGCCAGCTCGGCGATGGCCGCCGGCTGGTCGCCGCTGGGCTGGTAGGGGCTGACGACCTCGAAAGGCGCCACCGTGCGTTCGATGTGGGAAACGGGCCGCATGCCATCCACCGTACGACCCCCCACTGACAACCGGGTCCGATCAGGGCTTCCGCGGCTTTCGGCCCGCCCCGGCGAACCCGGACCTCACCGGTTCTGCGGGGTGCGGGATGGGCGGTACGTCACGTTCCGGCGGCTGCGCAGCCGAGGGCGGCGCGAGGGACGCGGGGCGGGCTGGTGCGCGGGCACGCCGGGCTTGTGCTCGGCGGGGGTCCAGTCGGGCTTGCCCATCACCATCAGCGGGTCGAACATCATGACGACGCCGGCGAGGCAGAGGAACGCGAGGGGGCCGATCAGCATCGGCGCGAGGAGGGCGGCCGGCGAGTCGCCCGCGGTCGGCGTCTCGGCGGTGTGCAGGTGGACGCTGAGGGCGCTCATGCCGGTGTAGTGCATGCCGGTGACGGCCAGGCCCATGACGAGGCTGGCGCCCACGCTCCACAGAAAGCCCCTGACCTGCCCCGCGGCCCACAGGGCGGCGGTGGCGGCGGCCATCGCTATGACGACGGAGGCGCCCACGGTGAGCGTGTTGTACTCGAAGTCGCCGTTGAAGCGCATCCCCGCCATGCCCAGGTAGTGCATCGAGGCGATGCCCAGGCCGGTGATGGTGCCTCCGGTGAAGAGCGCGGTCCCCGTCGCGCCCTTGTAGCCGACTATGAAGATCCCTACACCCACCATGAGGATGGCGACGCCCAGGCTGGCGTAGGTCGTCGGCTTGTCGTAGTGGATCGGGGCGCCTTCGACCGTGAAGCCGATCATCGCGATGAAGTGCATGGTCCAGATGCCGGAGCCGATGGCCGCGGAGCCGAGGGCCAGCCATCCCGGGCGCCAGGAGTGGGCGACGAGCATGGCTCTGGTGGTGCAGCGCAGACCGAGAGCACCACCGAGGCAGGCCATGAGGTAGGCCACCAGTGGTGTGACGAGTCCGTAGCTGAAACCGTCGACCGTGCCTTGCATGCGCGGTTGCCCTTCGCCCTGTTGCTTGATCTTCGAAAACGCGCCCCCGCCACGACCGCGCAGCGCGGTCAAGGCTGAGAGAGAGTATGACTCCCCCCGGAATGGTCGAACGATTCTCCGGCAAAGAAACACGGCCTGGCCGCACATGTGCGGCAGTGGTGAGCGGCCCCGGACGTCCGTCGGCCTCCCGGGCTCGTCCTGCGCTCCCCCGCCGTCGACGCTGTGCTGTCACAGTGGTGCTGTAGGTGATCGCTCGACGCGAGGAGTACGCATGCACGCGCGCGTTGTGGCCGTCACGGCCACCGCGGTCCTGGGCTCCGTCGCCCTGCTGCCGCCCGTTCACGACGTCCGGGCGGGCGTGGCCGTCCGGCCCTTGGTGATCGCCCACCGGGGCGCGTCCGCCTACGCCCCCGAGAACACCCTCCAGGCCGTCGACAAGGCCGCCTCGATGGGCGTCGCGTGGGTGGAGAACGACGTCCAGCGCACCAGGGACGGCCGGCTCGTGGTGATCCACGACGACACCCTTCGGCGCACGACCGACGCCGAGCGGGTCTTCCCCGGCCGCGCCCCCTGGAAGGTGAAGGACTTCACCGCGGCCGAGATCGCGCGGCTCGACGCGGGCAGCTGGTTCGGCGCCGCGTACAAGGGCACGCGCGTACCGACGCTGGAGGCCTACGTCGACCGCGTCGAGCACAACCACCAGAAGCTGCTCCTGGAGATCAAGAATCCCGAGCTGTACCCGGGCATCGAGCGGCAGACGCTCAAACTGCTGGGCGACGAGGGCTGGCTGGACCGCCGTCATCTCACCAACCGGCTCGTCGTGCAGAGCTTCAGCGCCGCCGGCCTGCGCACCGTGCACGAGCTGAAGCCGGGGGTGCGAACCGGGCTGCTCGGCACGCCGGCCGCCCGGGACCTGCGGCGGTACGCGGGCTACGCCGATCTGATCAACCCGTCGCACACCGCTCTGACCCCGGCGTACGTCGACGCCGTGCACGCGCTGACCGGACCGCACGGCACGCCGATGAGGGTCTTCGCCTGGACCGTCGACGACGCCGCGACCGCTCGCACCGTCGCCCGGTACGGCGTCGACGGCGTCATCACCGACAAGGCGGACGTGGTGCGGCGCGCCCTGTACTGGTACTAGCCGGGCCGGCGGCGACGCCCCGGGGGCGTTGTCAGTGGCGGGTCGTACGGTGAGGGCATGGACAGCCACGGGCAGTACGAGCAGCAGATGGTGTGGACCGTCGTCGGCACCGACATCGGTCCGCTGTTGCTGGCCGCGACCGGCGCGGGCCTGCTCACCGTCGTGTTCCATGCCACCGACGCGGTGCGGGACAAGGCGCTGGACCGGCTGGCGGGCCGCATGGGCGCGCAGCCCGTCGAGGCGCCCGGCTCTCCGCTGCTGGCGGAACCGATACGGCAGGTCAAGGCGTACTTCGCCGGTGAGCGGCGCGATTTCGAGCTGCCCTTGGACTGGTCCTTGATCTCGGGTTTCCACGGACAGGTGCTGCGCGAACTCGCCACCGGCGTTCCCTACGGGGCGGTCGTCGGCTACGGCGATCTGGCCAGGCGGGTGGGGCAGCCGGGGGCGGCGCAGGCGGTGGGGGTGGCGATGGGTTCCAATCCCCTGCCGGTCGTCGTGCCCTGCCACCGGGTGGTCGAGAGCGACGGCGGGCTCGGCGGGTTCGGCGGCGGCCTGGAGACCAAGCGGAAACTGCTCGCCCTGGAAGGCGTCCTGCCCGAGCCGCTGTTCTGAGGCGGGGCCGACGACGCTGCACCCCCGGGGGCGGTGCCGGCGTCAGTCGTAGTGGCGGGCTTCGATGACGTTGCCGTCGGGGTCGCGGAAGTAGAAGCTTCGCGTGGCCTCGCCGCGTGCGCCGAAGGAACCCCGCGAGACGGCCGAGACGGGGACCGCGCTCTCCTCCAGACGGGCGCGGAGTTCGTCGAACCGGGCGGACGGCAGGGCGAGGCACACGTGGTTCAGCGGGTGCCCCGCGCCGGCGACGGCGCCGGGGAGCATCGTCATGCGCTCCGCCATCGACATGGGCATGAGGTCGAGGAGTGTCTCCTCGCTGACGCGTACGGAGGGGAACGGCTCTCTGCCCTCGGCGAACTCGGCGAGGCGCACGGGCTCCAGACCGACGGCCTTCTCGTAGAAGCCGGCGGCGGCGATCGGATCGTGCACCCAGAGCACGACGTGGTCGAGGCGGGTCATGTGGTCCGTCATACGTTCCAGGCTGGTGTCCTGACCCACAGGCCGCAAGGGTTTGACCGGTCGTGCCGCTCGCCAGAGATGAGGAGGAGACCGACGACAGGAGGCGGGCGCGTGGTGCTGGTGGTGTCGCAAGAGGTGCGGGACGCGGTCGACGCGCGTCGACCCGTGGTGGCCCTGGAGTCCACGATCATCTCGCACGGGCTGCCCCGCCCGCGCAATCTGCAGGTGGCGCTGGAGCTGGAGGCAGTCGTCCGCGCGGAGGGCGCCGTGCCGGCGACGATCGCCGTGCTGGACGGTCGCCCCCATGTGGGCCTGGACAAGGGGCAGTTGGAGCGGGTCGCCAACGAGGACGGCTTCCGCAAGCTGGGCCATCGTGACCTGCCGCTCGCGATCGCGTCAGGGGCGAGCGGGGCGACCACGGTGTCGGCGACGGCCCTTCTGGCGGCGCTCGCGGGGGTGCGGGTGTTCGCGACGGGCGGGCTCGGCGGGGTGCACCGGGAGTGGACGGTCACCCAGGACGAGTCGGCCGACCTGGGACTGCTGGCGAGCACCCGGATCACGGTGGTGTGCGCGGGCGTCAAGTCGATCCTGGACGTGCCGGCGACGCTGCAGCGGCTGGAGACGCTGGGCGTCGCCGTGGCCGGGTACGGCACCGACCGCTTCCCCGGCTTCTACCTCTCCGACTCGGGTCATCCCGTCGACTGGACGCTGGAGACCCCGCGGCAGGCGGCCGAGGTGATGCGGGCTCAGGACGCGTTGGGCATGCCGCAGTCGGCGCTGATCGTCGCCAACCCGGTCCCCGAGGAGGAACAGCTGGATCCCGGGCTGCACACGCGCGTGCTGGCCGACGCGCTGCACGCGTGCGAGGAGGCGGGCGTGACCGGTCAGGGCGTCACGCCGTTCCTCCTCGACTATCTGGTCCGCCACACCGACGGGGCGTCCCTGCGCGCCAACCTGGCGGCGGTGCGCGGCAATGTGCGGCTGGCGGCACGGATCGCGACCGCGTGGTCCGAGGCATGACCGGCCGACCGGGCGGCACGGACCACGACCAGGCCGACGCGGCCCGGGACACCGGTGCGGGCCCGGAGCGCGGAGGGCGAGACAGGGGCTGTGGAGAGGAAGGCCGGGGACGGGGCACGGGAGGAGGTTCGGCGACGGCGACGGCGACGGCTTCGCTGCCGGGCACGGGGACGGGGTCCCGGGCCGGAGGCGGCGGGGCGCTGCTGGTCGTCGGGGACGTCGTGACGGACGTCATCGCCCGCCACCGTGGACCACTGGCCCCGGGCACGGACACGGCCTGCGTCATCCGGACGCTGCCGGGCGGCGCCGGCGCCAACGTGGCCTGCTGGGCGGCGCATCGGGGGTGTCCGGACGTACGGCTGCTCGGGCGGGTGGGCGCGGAGTCGGCGGCCTGGCACGAACGGGAACTGGCCGCCCGCGGGGTACGGCCCCGTCTCGTCGTCGATCCGCAGGCGGCCACCGGGACGGTGATCTGCCTGGTGGACGCGGACGCCGCGGCCGAGCGAACGTTTCTCACCGACAGCGGCGCGTCGCTGCGGCTCGACCCCGGCGACTGGTCGGACGCCCTGCTCGACGGGGTCGGCCGACTGCACCTGTCGGGCTACCTGCTGTTCTCGCGGACGGGGCGGGCGCTGGTGCGCACGGCGGCGGCCTCGGCACGCGCGCGCGGGGTGCCGGTGAGCCTCGATCCCGCGTCGGCGGGTTTCCTGACGGAACTGGGCGTCGACCGCTTCCTGACCCTGGTCGAGGGGGTGGACGTGCTGCTGCCCAGCCGCGACGAGGCCGGCCTGCTGACCGGGTCGTCCGACGGAGCGAAGGCCGCGGCCGAGCTGAGCCGCCGGGTCCCGCTGGTCGTGGCCAAGCAGGGCGCGGACGGCGCGCTGGTGGCCCGGAACGGCGCGCTCCTCGCCCGGGTCCCCGCCGTCGCGGCGACCCCGAGGGACACCACGGGCGCCGGCGACGCCTTCACCGGGGCGTTCCTCGCCGCGCTGCTCGCAGGGGCCGACGCGGTGGCGGCCGCCTCGGAAGGCTGCCGGGCGGGCGCCCTGGCGGTGGAACTCGTCGGCGGCAGACCGCCCGTCCCCGGCGACAGCACCACGCCGACCACGTCTCCTACCGCCTCCGCCCACTGAGGGCAGCAGCGACCACCGAAGCGGCACCCGGGTGAGCCGCCCGCGCTGCGACGCGGCACCCGGCGCGCGGCGCGACAGCCGGGCCTGAACCGCGCATCGCGAAACGGCGCGTGCGCACGCGCGCACACGCGTCCGCCGGGTGGTCCCAGCCGTAGAGCAGTAGAGCCGTAGAGCCGTAGAACAGTAGAGCCGTAAGCAGTGCTATGCCCTACGGCCCCAGGCCGAGATCATCGGGGCGGTCGCCAGGTCCATGCTGCCGGCGGCGACGTTCGCCAGGTGCTGGTCGATCTCCTCGTCGGTCGCGAGGCCCGCGGTCACGAGCTCGCCACGGATCTGGCGGACCGTCGCGGACTCCAGGACGGTGCAGGCCGGCGAGGTGAGGGGGAAGTAGGCGTCCGCCTCGACACGGACCAGCCCGGCCTCGCGGAGCAGACGCGGGAGCTTGCGACCGTAGGCGAGGTCGGCGCCCCGGCCGGCGAGGAGCTGGCGGAAGCCGTGTCGCAGACGGTTGGCCAACTGCTGCTCGGGGCCGTGCTCGTCGGGGCGGAGCAGCGGCTGCAGGGCGGGGTCGGCGTCCTCGATCAGGAGCCGTCCACCGGGGCGAAGGGCCCTGACCATCGAACGCAACGCACGTTCCCGGTCCGCCACGTGGACCAGGACGAGCCGGGCGTGCACCAGGTCGAGGTCCTCCGTCGGCGGCTCGTCGAGGCCGAGGTCGTGGACGCGGACCTCCACCGGCTGACGGGCGACGGACCTCAGCCTGGAGGTGTCGATGTCCGTCGCGAGGACCTTGCCCGTCGGACCGACCTTCTTCGCCAGCCAGGACACCACCGAGACGCCGCCGGCGCCCGCCTCCCAGCAGCGCCAGCCGGGCCCGGTCCCGAGTCCTTCGAGATGACGGAAGGTCGTGGGATCGAAGAGGGCGGCGAAGGCGTCGAAGCGTTCCCCCGCCTCCGGCTGCCGGTTGTCGAGGAGGTACCGGTCGGACCGCGTCATGCGACGATCATCACAGTTTTCCGGTGTGCCGAACGCGGTCGACGCGGCGGGGCGCCCGGCCCCCCGGAGAAACCGGCGCCACCCTCGCGAAGCAGCGGAATCCCGCCCGCCCGCAGCCTCCGAAGTCCCGTCGTCCACAGGCGGGAACAAAACGGAACCACCCCTTTCCACAGGCTTACGCACGGCATACGCGGGCCTGGCAGACTGGCGCGCCAGGGCGCAGGAATGCGGCACGGGGAGATTCACACGAGGAGACCCAGATGACCATGACGGGGAATCTGCGGAAGGTCGCCGACTTCGGCAAGGTCGGCGGTCTGCGCAAGGTGGCACGGCTGGCCCGACGGCGCCCGCGGGTCGACCTGAGCCACCATGCGCGCTCCCCGTTGGGGTCGTCGGTGGTGAACTGCGTGACCTATCGGGACGGCGTGCGGGCCCCGCACGGCGGGGATCTCGTCGACACGGTGGAACGTGTGCGCAAGAGCGGTCATGGTTTCGTGTGGCTCGGTCTGCACGAGCCGACCAACGACGAGTTCGCGGGCATCGCCGAGCTCTTCGACCTGCACCCGCTGGCGGTCGCGGCCGCCGTGGAGGCGCATCAGCGGCCGAAGGTCGAGCGCTACGGCGAGACGCTGTTCGCGGTGTTCAAGACGGTCTGCTACGTCGAGCACGAGGAGCTCACAGCGACGAGCGAGGTGGTCGACACCGGGGAGATCATGATGTTCGTCGGCCAGGACTTCGTCATCACGGTGCGCCATGGACGGCACGGCTCGCTGGGCCCGCTGCGCGAGGCGCTGGAGTCCGACACGGCTCAGTTGGCCAAGGGCCCGTCGGCGGTGCTGCACGCTGTCGCGGACCATGTGGTCGATGACTACCTCAACGTCGTCGACGCGGTGCAGGCGGACATCGACCAGGTCGAGACGGACGTGTTCGCGGAGAACGGCGCACGGGCGGATCCCGGGCGCATCTATCAGCTCAAGCGTGAACTCCTGGAGCTGAAGCGGGCGGTGGTGCCGCTCGGCCGCCCGCTGCTGGACCTGGCGGACCGGCCGGTACGGGTGGTGGACCCGGAGATACAGGCCTACTTCCGTGACGTCTCCGACCACCTGCTGCGGGCCACGGAGCAGATCGCGGCCTTCGACGAACTGCTCAACTCGATCCTGCAGGCGCACCTGGCGCAGGTCACGGTCGCGCAGAACGAGGACATGCGCAAGATCACGGCATGGGCCGCGGTGATCGCGGTGCCGACGATGGTCTGCGGGGTGTATGGCATGAACTTCGACAACATGCCGGAGCTCCACTGGAGATTCGGCTACGGCCTGGTCATCGGCGTGATATCCGTCGCCTGCTGGGTTCTGCACCGCGGCTTCCGGCGCAACGGCTGGCTCTGAGCCGCCTCAGGCGGAGGCGGAGAAGCCACGACTTTTCGCGGACGACGCGGATGATCAGGCGGACCTCGTCGTCCTTCTCGGCGGGCGGGTCGATGCCGAGGTACTTGTGCGACAGCTCGCGCGGGAGCCGCTTGCCGGGATCCGGCAGGATCTCGGCGACGCCACGGATCTCGACCGAGGTGTAAGGGTCGGCGAGGTCGAAGACGGAGAGGCTGACCCGGGCGTCACGACGGAGGTTGCGCACCTTCTGACGGCCCTCCGTCGAGGAGAAGAGGACCGTGTCGCCCTCGCGCCTGATCCAGACCACCGAGTTCTGCGGTGCGCCGCCGGGGCCGAGGGTGGCGACACTGGCGAAGTTCTTGCCGTCGAGCAGCGCGCGAACGGACTCGGCGAAGGCGACGGGGGCGGGGCGGCGGCGGCGGGGCCGGAGGAGCCCGCGGGGACGGCGGACGCAGCTGCGTGAGACGAGCCTTCGGAGATCGACATGACGCCACCCTAGTTACATGCGCGTGCATTTAAAAGGGGTTGGACGGGGACGCTGGGGCGCACATCAGCCACTCCATGCCGGATGGCGAGGGTCGTCCGCGCGAACGAGGACGTCGGCCGTCGCTCCCGGATCGGTCTCCTGGGCGTAGCGCTCGAAGGCGGGCAGGGTCCAGTGGTCGGTTTCGGGGGTGCGCCGGCGCAGGGCCGCCGGGGAGAGGAGTACATGAACGCTCAGATCGAAGGGGAACCAGTGCCGCAGCAGGAAGGGACCGTGCAGCAACAGGAGGCCGCCGGGCGCGAGCGGGACGTAGGGGCTGCGGGTGGCGCGGTCGGTGACAGGGTCCCGGAGGTCGGGCAGGATCCGTCCGTCGCCGTCCGCCTCGAGGGGGTTGAAGACCTCACGCCACAGCGCGCCGGTGTCGAACCAGCCGTCGTAGTAGGCCTCGACGTCGTGATGGCCGTACTCCAGACGGAGAGAGGCGGGGCGCAGAAAACCGTGCGTGTCCAGGAGCTGGGAGGGACGGCCGCGGGTGCGCAGCGCCTCGGCGACACGCGACGCGAGATCTCCGGGGCGGGCCGCCGGGGCTCCGTCGAAGGCGATGCGCGGCCAGGGGCTCCCGTCGTCCGGCTTCAGTTCGAGCAGCCGCTCGGCGAGAACGTCGCCGAGCCGGTCCCAGGTGATCGCTTCGAGTCGCACACGGCCCATGATGCGTCAGGTACCGGGCGGCATGCGTCGAAAGGCCTGCGCGGCGAGCAGGCAAGGCGGCCGGGCGGAGCAGCGGGCGATGTGCAGAGCAGTGGTCAGCGGCGGGTGCCACCGTGTCCACCAGGGGGAATGAAGCCCGTATGGTCCCCGCAGCCTTCACGGTCCCCGCAGCCTCTACGGTCTCCGCGCCGCACAACCGGTTCGTCGTCGTCCAGCCCCTTCGACGGAAGCTGTGCGCAGGGTGTCGTCGCGGGCCGCTGGCGATGGTGGTCCTGGAGGACGCCGCGCCCCGCTGTCTCGACTGCGCGGATCTCGGACACCTGGTGTTCCTGCCGCGCGGCGACACGGCACTGACGCGCAGAGCCCGGGAGGAAAGCGGGCTGTCGGCGGTCGTGGTCCGGTTCAACCGGCGCAAGGGCCGTTACGAGCGGCAGGGCGTCCTTGTCGAGGAGGGCGCGCTCGTCCGGGCGGAGGAGCGGTGTCTGGCGGACGTCGAGGCACGGAGGCGGCGGCGGATCCGGGACGCCGGGCGCCGGGCGGCGCAGGACGCGCGGTTCGCCGAGGCGTTCGCGGCGGAGATCCGACGGTTGTTCCCCGGCTGCCCGCAGGACCGGGCGCGTGGGATCGCCGAGCACGCCTCGCTCCGGGGCAGCGGTCGGGTCGGGCGCAGCGCGGCCGGCCGGGCGTTGTCCGAGGGGGCCGTCGGCTCGGCGGTCGTGGCGTCCGTACGGCATCTCGACACGCCGTACGACCGGCTGCTGATGAGCGGGTTGTCGCGGTACGAGGCACGTCGGCAGATCGCCGCGGACGTGGAAGCACGGTTGCGGACGTGGCGGGAGGGGTCACAGACACGCGTGGTGTCCGGGGAGGAGCACGCGGAGGAGACGCGGGAGCGGCCGAACCAGATGGGACAGCCGAAATAACCGGATCAGTCGAAGCGGTCGGAGCGGCCGGAGCGGCCGGAGGGCGACGGTTGTGGGGGGGCGGGCGGCGGCCCGCTGACGCGCGGGCGGCCTGACGGGCGCGAGTGCCCGCGCGCATCTCGGCCATGATCGTCGATCATGGACAGGATTTCACTTGAGGCGGCGGAGCGTACCGGGCAGGATCTCCGCTCGACGGGTGGGAGTTGACGTTGTGGTGATCGATGGGCCTTATCCGGTGCTCGCGATGCTGGGCGCGCTGACGACGGGGTTGATGGCCGGGATCTTCTGCGCCTTCTCGGTCCTGGTGATGCGCGGGCTCGCCGCGTTGCCGGCCGCGCAGGGCGTGGCGGCGATGAACGCGATCAACTCCTCGGCGACGACGCCCGTCTTCATGGTCCTCTTCCTGGGCGTGGCGGCCCTGTGCGCGGTGATCGCCGTCGTGACGTTCGTGCTGTGGCCGGACCACGGCGCGGTGTACCTGCTGCTCGGCAGCGCGCTGTATCTGTGCGGTGCGTTCGGCGTGACGGTGATGGCGAACGTGCCGCGCAACGAGGCGCTGGCGAAGCCGGCGCCCGGCGCCTCGGAGGCCGTCGCCTACTGGCCGGTTTATCTGCGCGAGTGGGCGCGATGGAACCACGTGCGCGCGGTGGCCTCCGCGGCCGCGGCGCTCGTCTACGCCCTCGCCCTCGTCTGAGCCGAAACGGGCCTGTCCCGCCCCTCTGCGCGGGCCGCCCGCGGCACGTATCGTGGCCGGAAGAGTGCCGCCCGATGACGCTCGGCCTGCCGTACGCGTACGCGAGGAACACGCCCATGGCCGATCCCAAGGGATTCATGACGACACCCCGCCAGGACTGGCCGCGCCGGCCGGTCGAGGAGCGGGTACGGGACTGGGACGAGGTGTACGTCCCCGGGGCGCTGCTGCCCCTGATCAGCAAGCAGGCCGACCGCTGCATGGACTGCGGGATCCCGTTCTGCCACGAGGCCTGTCCGCTCGGCAACCTGATCCCCGAGTGGAACGACCTGGTCTCGCGGGAGGACTGGCGGGCGGCCAGCGACAGACTGCACGCGACGAACAACTTCCCCGAGTTCACGGGCAGGTTGTGTCCTGCGCCGTGCGAGGCCGGGTGTGTGCTCGCCATCAACCAGCCGGCGGTCACCATCAAGAACGTCGAGGCGGCCATAGCCGACCGGGCCTGGGCCGACGGGTTCACTCCGCCGCGGCCGCCGGACCGGCTGTCGGGGAAGACGGTCGCCGTGATCGGTTCCGGGCCCACGGGACTGGCCGCGGCACAGCAGTTGACGCGGGCCGGTCACACCGTCGCCGTCTACGAGAAGGACGACCGCATCGGCGGGCTGATGCGGTACGGCATCCCCGAGTTCAAGATGGAGAAGCGCCATCTGGAGCGGCGGATCGAGCAGATGCGGGCGGAGGGCACGAAGTTCCGTACGTCGACGACCGTCGGGCGGGACGTCATGGCGGCGGATCTGCGGACGCGCTACGACGCCGTCGTCATCGCCACCGGTGCGACCGAGTGGCGGGAACTGCACGTGCCCGGACGTGAGTTGACCGGCATCCAGCAGGCGATGGAGTACTTGCCGCTGGCCAACCGGGTGTGTGCGGGGGATCTGGAGGCCTCTCCGATGTCCGCCGCGGGCAAGCACGTCGTCATCGTCGGCGGTGGCGACACCGGGGCCGACTGTCTGGGCACCGCGGTGCGCGAGGGCGCCGCGTCGGTGACCCAGTTGGACATCTACGCGCGACCCGGCGCCGAGCGCGACGAGGACGCCGATCCCTGGCCGACGTATCCGAAGGTCTACCGGCTCTCGGCGGCGCACGAGGAGGCGCGCGATCTGGGGTCCGCGCCGGCGGCGGACGCGGACGCGCGGCTGTTCGCGGCGTCCACACTCCGCTTCACCGGGGACGCGACCGGGCATGTGCGGTCGCTGCACCTCGTCGAGGTGGACGCGCGGCGAAGGCCGGTGGAGGGCACCGCGCGGGCCCTTCCCGCCGATCTCGTGCTGCTCGCCCTCGGGTTCTCCGGGCCCGACCGGGAGGACGGGCTCGTCGAGCAGCTCGGGTTGGCGCTGGAGCCGCGTGGCACGATCGCGCGGGGCGGCGACTTCGAAACCAACGTCCCCGGGGTGTTCGCCGCGGGGGACGCGGCGCGCGGGCAGTCGCTGATCGTGTGGGCGATCGCGGAGGGACGGGCCGTGGCGGCCGCCGTCGACCGTCATCTGGCGGGCAGTTCACGACTGCCGATGCCGATCGGACCGTACGACCGGCCGATGGGCGTCTAACGTCCGCCGGGCCGGACAGGCGGGAGACGCCGGGTCGGTGGGAGAGCCGGCAGGCCGGACCGGCCGGGCGCCGTCGGTGCCGGACACGCCGCGGGCCACTCCACACACCCTGCCTCACCCCTCACGCCGCACCCTCCACCCCTCACGCCGCACCCTCCACCCCTCACGCCGCACCCTCCACCCCTCACCCCTCACGCCGCACCCTCCACTCTCCACCCCTCACCCTCCACTCTCCACCCCCTCAGCTCACCCCTCACCCCTCACCCCTCACCGCTCGCCCCTCACCGCTCACCGCTCACCCCTCACCGCTCACCGCTCACCCCTCACCGCTCACCGCTCACCGCTCACCGCTTCAGCGTTCGTCCGTGCCCGCCTGCTTCTTCGTCGCCAGGGCCACCCGGTTCCAGACGTTGATCGCGCAGATCAGGGCCAGCACCTGGGCCAGCTCGCGCTCGTCGAAACGGGCGGCGGCCTCGGCGTAGACGTCGTCCGCCACGCCTCGGCCGGCCACCAGCGTGACCGCCTCCGTGAGGGCCAGGGCCGCCTGTTCCCTCTCGGTGAAGAAGTGGCGCGCCTCCCGCCAGACGGCGATCATGTGCAGTCGCTCCTCGTTCTCGCCCGCCCTGCGCGCGTCGCCCGTGTGCAGGTGCAGGCAGTACGCGCAGTGGTTGACGTGGGAGGCGCGGATCTGGATCAGTTCGACCAGGGCCGGGTCGAGGCCGTCGCGGGCGGCGGCGTCGAAGCCGACCAGGGCGCGGAACGCCTTGGGGGCGGCCTTCCCGAAATCGACGCGGGCGCCCCCGACCGCCGGACCTGTCCCCGCACCTGCCGTCGCCCCCGGCTCGGCCTTCGTCACACTCGCCGTCTCCGTCATCGTGCCCCGCCCTCACCGTTGTCACCGTTGCCGTGATCGCCGTCAACACGGTTGTCGCCGTGGTCGTGCGCCTCAATCTAAGGTCCCGAAAGACCGCCTGTAGGGTGCATTGCCATGGTGGATTCGTGGGTCAATTCGGCGGAGCGCATCGGTGCCGACCTGCACCTGGAGCTGGCCGGGCCGGGAGGGCGGCGCGCCGCCCTCATCCGGGCGCTGCGCGAGGCGGTGCACAGCGGACGGCTCGCTCCGGGGACCCGGCTGCCGCCGTACCGTTCGCTCGCCGCCGACCTCGGCGTGGCCCGCAACACGGTGGCCGACGCCTACGCGGAACTGGTCGCGGAGGGCTGGCTGACCGCCCGACAGGGATCCGGCACCCGGGTCGCCGACCGCGCCGCCCCCTTGCGACGCGCCGAGCGCTCACCCGTCAAGGCGCCCGCACGCGCGCGTGGCCCCCGGCACGACCTGACGCAGGGGACCCCGGACGCGTCGTCGTTCCCGCGCGCGGCGTGGCTGGCCTCCTACCGGCGGGCCCTGCAGCAGGCGCCCAACGAGGTGTTCGGGCCCGGTGACCCCGCCGGCCGCCGGGAGCTCCGCGAGGCTCTGACGGAGTACCTCGCCCGCGCGCGGGGTGTGCGCACCGAGCCCGGACGCATCGTGATCTGCTCGGGCTTCGCCCACGCGCTGCGTCTGCTGTTCGCCCCGGGCCGCGCGGTGCTGCGCGGCCCGCTGGCCGTGGAGGCGTACGGGCTGGGCTTCCACCGCGAGCTGCTGGCGGCGGCGGGTGTGCGCACCGTTCCGCTGCCCCTGGACGAGGACGGGGCGCGCGTCGACCGCCTGGGGCGCGAGCGGGCCGTCCTGCTCACGCCCGCCCACCAGTTCCCGACCGGCGGCCCCCTGCACGCGAGTCGCCGGACCACCGTCGTCGACTGGGCACGCGCGCGCGGCGGCGTGATCGTCGAGGACGACTACGACGGGGAGTTCCGTTACGACCGCAAGCCCGTCGGGTCGGTGCAGGGGCTCGATCCGGAGCGGGTGATCTACGTCGGCTCGGTCAGCAAGAGCCTGTCGCCCGCGGTGCGCCTGGGCTGGATGGTGCTGCCCGAGCGGTACGTCGACGGCGTCCTGGCCGCCAAGGGCGAGCGGGAGGCCTGGGCGAGCGTCCTGGACCAGCTGAGCCTGGCCGACCTCATCGCCTCGGGGGCGTACGACCGTCATGTGCGGCGCATGCGGCAGCGGTACCGCGCACGCCGGGACCGGCTGGTCGAGGCGCTGGCCGCCCAGGCGCCGCACGTCCAGGTCACCGGCGTCGCGGCCGGGCTGCACGCGGTGCTGCGGCTGCCGTCCGGCACCGAGCGCTCCGTGCTCAAGGCGGCCGCCTGGCAGGGGGTCGCGCTGGACGGGCTGGCCGCGTTCCGGCATCCGGCGACGGACATGGCGGCGCAGGAGGGTCTGGTCGTGGGGTACGCGACGCCGTCGGAGCACGCCTACGGCGCGGCGCTGGAGGCCCTGTGCCGGGTGCTGCCGCCCGACCTGCGGCCTGGCGCCGTCTCCGGGTGAGGCGAGGTCGGCGACCTCTTCGCGAACGTACAGGGCGAGCGTGACGCTCGCCGCCCGTCGTCCGCCGTCCTTCGTCTCTCGTCCGTCGTCCGTCGTCCGTCCCTTGAACGGCTCGGCGGCCGCGGCCCGCTCCACCGAGCCGGAGGCCGCGGTGGAGCGGGCCTCGTCCTCGGGTGGACGCGCACCCGGGGGCAGAGGGGGGCGGGCGACTGCCCGCCCTCCCCTGCTGCCTCACGGACGTGAGCGGCGCCCCCACTCGCCGACCGGGCGGTCGACGGCGTCGGCGAGCCCCTGCCCGGTCATGAGCCGCTCGGCGAGCAGGTGACGCGATGAGTGATCAAGTCAGTGCCAAATCAAGCAAGTCAGCGAAAAGCAGAGAGAAAGGGACAAGGCGATAAAAAGGGAAGGGGTGCGGAGAAAAAGCGGCCGGACTCCGAAGGGGCCGGTCCGGTTCGTTCAGGAGAGCAGGAAGTCCGCCTCCCCCGCCTTGGCCCCCTGGATGAAGGCCGTCATCTCGTCGGAGGTGTAGATCAGCGCCGGTCCGTCGGGGTCGGTGGACTGGCGGACGGCGATCCGGCCGTCGGCGAGCTTCATGGCCTCCAGGCAGTTGCCTCCGTTGCCGCCGCTCCACGGCTTGTGCCAGCCCTCGCTGCCCAGGTCCCGGGCGGGCATGCCGTTGTAGATCCGCTGAGCGCGGACCCGCGGCCTGGACTGGGTCTTGATGCGGTCCATTCACCACTCCTTGCGGAGATCCCGGAGGATCTCCTTCGTGCGATGTGCTGTAGCGGCCTGCGCCGCCATGCGGTCCATGACCTCGAGGTGGGTCGCCACCTCGGTGCGGGCGTCGAGGTATACGGCGCCGGTCAGGTACTCGCTGTAGACCATGTCCGGTAGCTCCGGCATGGCGAATCGGAACAGCACGAAGGGCCCGTAGGTGCCCGGATGCGGCCCGTTGGCGAACGGGGCGACCTGGAGCGTCACATGGGGCAGCTTCGCTGCGTCGAGCAGTTTGTCGATCTGCGCGCGCATCACCTCCGGGGGGCCGACCGGGCGGCGCAGCACCGTCTCGTCCATGACGACCCACAACCTCGGCGCGTCCTCGCGGGCGAGCAGACCCTGGCGCTGTATGCGCAGGTCGACCAGGCGCTCGATGTCCTCCGGCCGGGTCTGGCCGATGGCGCCGGACTTGAGCACAGCGCGCGCGTAGTCCTCGGTCTGCAGCAGGCCGGGGACGAAGTGGGGCTCATACTGGCGGATGAGGGCGGCGGCGCCCTCGAGGCTGACGTGCAGGGAGAACCAGCCCGGCAGGACGTCGTGGAACCGCTGCCACCAGCCGGGCAGGTTCGCCTCCTCGGCCAGCCGGACGAAGCCCTCGGCCTCCTCGTCGGTGACCCCGTAGGCCTTCAGCAGCAGCTGCAGGTAGGGGATCTTGAGGCTGACCTCGGCCATCTCCATACGGCGGACCGTGGCGGGCGCGACACGCAGGATGCGGGCGGCTTCCTCGCGCTTGAGCCCGGCGCGTTCCCGCAGGTCCAACAGACGCCGACCGAGGACGACCTGTCCGACCGTCGGCGCGGACCGCGGTTCGCTCACGCTCCACCTCCCCGAAGAGCCCGGCCGGCCGCGCGCGGGGGCTTCACGAGCCCCGACCTGGCCGGTCACGAAAAGAATCCCGACAGCCCTACGGCGCCCTTCGAGGATCCGGGGGACGATCCGTGCGAGTGAGCACGGATCTCCGTCGATCCCGACTGGCGCCGTTCAACGTGCTGTTGCGTGCAGTGTGCCACGGCCCTCAACCGCGTCACACAACACTCTGCATTTTTCAGAGTGACACTTGCCAAGTGTTCATGGCGGGGCGATAGTGGCAAGCGTGATTCCGTCCGCGCCCTTAGGAACAGACGCCGCCGCAGGCCGCCCCCAAGGTCTCGGTGCCAGCGCGGGAGCAGGCCCCGACCAGGCCGCTGCCGAGCGCCGGTTCCGATTCGAACTGGCCGCCCATCCGGGTTCCCCCGCCCAGGCCAGACGCCTGACGAGGGCCCGGCTGACCGGCTGGTCGGTGTGCGAGGACACCTGTGACACCGCCGCCCTGGTCGTCTCCGAGCTGGTCACCAACGCGATCGTGCACACCGCGAGCGACGTCGTCGTCTGCGAGCTGCACGACGGCGACGATCTCGTGCGCATAGCCGTGCGGGACCAGGGCTGCTCGCCCGACGAGCCCCACCCCTCCCCGCAGCGTCCCGAGGAGGAGCACGGCAGGGGGCTGCTGCTCGTCGAGGCCCTCTGTCACGCCTGGGGCGCCCAGGAGCACGGCCTCGGCCTGCTGGTCTGGGCCGACCTGCCGCGCGAGGCGGACGCCCTGCGCGAGAGCGCCGAGCCCCGCAACGGCACGGGCGTCGGCCTCGCGCCCGTCGCCGAGTCGCACCACACCGGTCTCGAGGAGCTGCTCGACACCCTGGACGAGTTCACCGACGTCCCCGCCGAGCCGCACAGCGTCCCGGACGAGCCCCGCGACGACCTCGGCTGGGCGGCCCGCCCGAAGCCCGGCCCCGCCGACGGCCCGGACGACGAGGACGACCGCCCCGAACAGCGGAGCCAGGGCGTGAGCGACGCGGCCGTGCCTCGGCCGCACCTCGCCGCCCCGGCCGGTCCCCCGACCTCGGCCGCTCCGCTCCCGCGCGTGGCGCCCCAGCGGCACCGCGCCCCCGGCCACGGCGGACACGACGGTCCCGCCGGACACGACGGCCGCGCCCTGTGGGCGTCCGGCCACCCCGCACGCGTCCTGCCTCTCGCTCTCGAGTCGGGCCGCGAGCGGGGACGAATATGAGCAGCGGGCCCGGTCGGGCGCCGTTGCTCACCCTCGACTCCCTCGTACGCCTGAGGCGAGAACTGAGCGGTGACCCCGCCGCCGGACCACCGCGCCGGCTGGCCGTACCCGAGGGCATGACGGCCCCCCTGGGCTGCGACGCCGTCTCGGTCCCCGCCCGCCTCGGCCCCCTGCTCATGCCGCGGCTGCCGCGCATGGGCTGCGTCTACGCCGACCGGACGCACTGGTGGTGGCTGGTCCCCTCCGACTCCGACTACGCCCTCGAATGGCCCGCGCCCGCGCAGTACGCCACGGGCGCGATCCTCCCGGACGCCTCGCGCGCCCCCGAGCTGATCCACCGACCGGACGGCACCCTTCCGTACACCCCGCCGATCCCCCTGTACCTGACCCTGTGCCGCCTCACCGGGGCGACTCCCACCTGGTCACGACCGATCAGCGCCTGACCCGCGCCGCCCCGGGCGACCGGCGTCCGACCCGTGCTTCCCCGGGCGATCGGCGGCGCCGGCCCGGCGCACGCCCGCGCGTTCCCCGCTCTCCCCTCCTGCGCCCTGCCCTCGCCCGGCTCCTCCCGCGATAGTGGCCGTCGTCCGGCTACGCGACCGGGGGAGGACGACGGTGGGGCAGGCACGGCAGCGGCGACAGGCACGGCAGCAGGGGAAGGCGCGCGGGGCTCCGCAGGCGGGGAAGGCAGGCGGGGCTCCGCGGGCGGGGAAGGCAGACGGGACGCTCGACGGCGACGAGCGCGACGTGTCCGAGTCGGAGTACCTGCTGTTCGGCGGCCCGCTGCGCTACGACATGGGCTGGAACCAGCACACGGACGCGTTCCTGGAGCTGAACTTCCGCGCGATGGTGACCCGGCTGCCGTCCCTGCTCACCGCGAGCCTCCGGCTGGCCCGCCAGGCCGACCCGGCAGCCGCCCGGATCGTCCTGTGCGCCGAGATCGCCCGGGGCGTGACGCAGGCCGTCAGCCTGCTCGCGATGAACTCCGTGCTGGGCCGGCTCATCACCGGCGGCCCGATCGACGAGCGGCTGCGCGGCGCCGTCCCCGCCCTGGCGGTGATGGCCGCCGTCCTCCTGGCCGGCACGCTGCTGCGGGCCGCCTCGACGTACGCCACCGGCCGGCTGGAGCCCAAGGTCGAGCGGGTGGCGACCGAGCTGTACCTGGAGCGGGCGGCCGCGGTGGAACTCGCCGCCATCGAGGACCACGCCTTCCACAAGCTGCTGGACACCGCCCAGTACGGGGCGCGGTCCAGCCGCTACATGATCAGCCATGGCACGCGCGTGGTGAACGCGATGATCTCGCTGGCCGCGTCGGCCGGCGTGCTCACCGTGTTGCACCCGCTGCTGCTGCCGCTGCTGGTGACGATGACGCTGCCGAGCGCGTGGAGCGCCCTGACGAACGCCAGGCGCCGCTACGAGTCCTTCCACACCTGGGTGCAGCACGCGCGCGCGGGACACCTGATCGCCGGTCTGCTCACCGAGCCGGCGGCCGCGCCCGAGATCCGGGTGCACGGCGTCGGGCCGTTCCTGCTGCGGCACTTTCGCGCGATGTCGGAGACCGCGGAGGCGGAGCAGGCCCGGCTGGCCCGGCTCGCCGCCCGCACCGGCCTGATCGCGGCGACCTGGACGGGACTGGCGACGCTGGCGACGTACACCACGCTCGGCGGGCTGCTGCTCACCGGGACGATGGCGCTGGCGGTGGCGGGCACGGCCGTGATCGCGATCCGCAGCGGCTCGGCGAGCCTGAACACCCTCGTCCTGGAGGTGAACCAGCTGCACGAGGAGGCGCTGTTCGTGGGTGACCTGCAACGGCTCTACGTGGAGGCGGCCGAACGGGCGATCCCGGCCGGCGGCGAGGCCCTGCCGGAGGATCCGCGCGAGGTCCGCTTCGAGCACGTCACCTTCGGCTACCCGGGCGAGTCGGCGCGCCCCGCCCTCGACGACGTCACGCTCTCCCTGCCGCTGGGCCGCATCATCGCGCTCGTCGGCGAGAACGGCTCCGGCAAGACGACCCTGGTGAAGCTGCTGGCGGGGCTGTACAAGCCGGACCGGGGGCGGATCCTGTGGGACCACGTGGACGCGGCGGGCGCCGACCGGCACGCGCTGGCCGAGCGGATCGCGATGGTGGCGCAGGACTTCAAGCGGTGGCCGTTCACGGCCCGCGTCAACGTGGCGATAGGCCGTTCCGCCGCGCCGCTCACCGAGGAGCGGATGGCGGCCTCGATCGCCGAGGCCGGCGCCGAGGAGGTGGTCACGGACCTCCCGCGCGGCCTGGACACCCTGCTGGCCCGGCACTTCAGCGGCGGCCACGAGCTGTCCGGCGGTCAGTGGCAGCGCCTCGGCATCGCCCGGGCGGCATACAGGCGCGGGCGCATCCTCATCGTGGACGAGCCGACGGCGGCCCTGGACGCGCGGGCCGAACTGGAGGTGTTCGACAAGATCCGCGCGTTGGCCGACAACGGCCAGACGGTCGTCCTGATCACCCACCGGCTGGCGTCGGTCCGGCACGCGGACCTGGTGCACGTCCTGGATCAGGGCCGACTGGTGGAGTCCGGAACGCCGGAGGAACTGCTGGCGGGCGGCGGTGTCTACGCCGAGCTGTACGCACTGCAGGCCGAGCAGTTCACGGTGCAGGCGCCCGCCCCGTCACAGGCGGGCTGACCGCTCACCGCGGGGCGTCGGCGCCCCGCACGACCACCAGGAACGTGTCCGTGGTGAGGTCCATGACAACCTCCGCGGCCAGTCCCTCCATGCGCCGGGCATGCGCGAATTCCTCCGCCGGCCATGAACCGCGCGGCCCGCCCGCGGCAAAGCGTTCGAGCACCGTTCGCCCGTTCACCATCTCGCCACCTACCTCCGATAAGCATCGTGCTTGTAGGAGTTAACGCTCTTGGAAGGTGGAACGCCTCGGGCAGTTGCGGTACTGAGACGTAGTTGACACGGACTGATGGCAGAGTGTGCGATTCCGGTCACCTTGCGAACACGACGGGCACGCTGCGTGTCAGCAGCCGTACTCGTCGTGATATTCGACCGGTACGTCGTGGGCGGCCCCCAGCGCCGTCAGCTCCAGCAGACCGACGGTGGAGCCGAGCCGGCCGAGCCCGCCCGCACACGCCTCCCGCGCTCCTTGCGTCCCTCCTGACCTGCGTGCGCCGTATTCACCGCATGTGTCATAGGTCGAGTAGGTATGGAAGACACGGTACGCCCTCGCGCAGGAAGCAGCTGATCCCGGCCCTCTCGACGAGCGTGGCGTCCTGCGCCGGCGTCGCCTCGAAGTCGTCGTTGAAATCGTCCTCGTACGAGGAGTACCAGGGCAACGCCCACCCCATCCGCGCCTTGAACGGCAGGATCCTCGTGAACGGCGCCCGGGAGACGACGGCGAACGACGTGTCGCGCGCGTGCAGGTGGGCCGGATGGCCGATCTGGTCGAGGAAGGCGGCGCACCCCCGGCAGCCGGCCTCCCACTCCGGGGCGAACATGAAGTGGTGCACGACGAGTTGCCGGCGGCCGCGGATCAGGTCGAGGAGTCCGGCCTGCCGTCGCCGCCTTCGAAGACGTATGCACCGTCGACCTCCACCATGGGCAGCGCACGCCGCTCGGCGTTCACGGCGTCCCGCGCGCGTGCCACCGCGTCCTCCTTGTCGCGCAGTTCGCCGCGTGCGACGCGCCACTCCTCGCGCGAGACGATCTGCGGAAGCTCCGGATACGCCATGGCTGCCCCTTCTGTGCGACGGTCTCTCGCGGGGGCAGACTTCGGGACGGCGCGGAACTCATCGCCGCCGCCGGGCGTTTGCCGGACGGCGTGCCGCGGACGCGGTGCGGCCGGCGCCGGGCCCGGCCTCATCCGGCGGCCGACGCGGACTTCGGCGCGGGCGCCGCCAGCCCCACCCGTTCCCGGCCCGCGGCGAGTTCGTCGAGGAGTTCCGCGAGCCGCTCCCGGTGCCGTTCGGTGAGCCGCCCGGTGTCGTCGAGGTGGACGGCGCAGGCGGTGGTCGTGTCGACGAGCCGTTCGAGGACGGCGGCGACCTCGTCGGTCCCCTCCGAGTGCCGGGCCAGAGCGGGCAGCTCATGGGCGGCGACGGCGCTGGCGGTGCGGGCCTCCGCGAGCGTGCGGTAGGCCTCGCGACGCAGAGTCCAACGAGTGACGCGGTCGTCGGAGCCGCCCGAGCCGCCGGAGCCGCTGGAGCCGGCTGAGCCATCAGGCCCGTCTGAGCCCTCCGAGCCCTCCGAGCCGATTGAGCCCTCTGAACCGTCTGAACTGTCCGAGCCGATTGAGCCGTCTGAGCCGTCGAGGACGTGGACGAGGTAGGCGTGGGCGGCGTCGGCGGCAATGGCGAGACGGGCGCGCACCTGCCCGCCCCGCTCCCCCGGCATCGGCAGATGTCCGACGATCAGGACGATCGCGCACGCCAGCAGGGTTTCGGCGATCCGCGCCGCGGAGGCCTGCGGCTCCCCGCCGACCATCACCAGCGACAGCACGAGCACGGTGACGACGGCGGTCTGCGCGGCGAAGTGCCGGGTCGCCACCGGGACGAGCGCCCCGCACAGCGCCACCAGCGCCACCAGGCCCTCGGGCCGGGGCAGCACGGCGGCGAAGCCGGCGAAGATCAGCGCCCCGAGCACGGTCCCCGCGGCCCGGCACAGCACCCGCGACACCAGCGGCCCGAGGTCGGGCTTGACCAGGAAGACGGCCGTGGCCGGCAGCCAGTACCAGTGGGTGTGCCGGCCGTACCACTGGGAGTGGTAGAGGGCCTGCGCGACGGCGGAGCCGGCCCCGAAGGAGAGCGCGACCCGCAGTCCGTACTCGCGTCCGCCGGCCCCGAAGGCGGCGCGCGCCAGCTCGCGTGCGCTGCGCCGGCGGGTGTGCAGGTCGCTTCGGCCGCCCCGGTCGAAGGCGTCGGCGGCGCGCAGCAGGGCGTCGTCCAGGGCGCGCAGCGCCGGCGCGGACCGCGAGGGCGCGGGCAGCGGTCCGGTGTGCGTGTTCTCGCGCACCGCGGCGGCGAGCCGTCGAGGGCCGGCGGAGGCCCGCGCGGAGAGGGGCTCCCCGGCCCAGGCGAGCGCGGTCGCCGCCTCGGCGAGCGGCAGCGCGGCGGCGTACTGGGCGCGCAGCCTGCGTTCGGCCGAGGAGCTGGCGTAGCGCCGCAGCCGGGGCCCGGCCAGGGCGTCCTGGGCGTGGTCGAGGGCGGCGGTGAGCGCGGCGCGGCGGGCGATCGCGTCGTCGGCGCCGGCCGCGTCGAGGAGCTCCGCGACCGCGTCGTACACGCGGGCCACCGCGTCGCGTTCCCCGTCGAACCGGAAGTCTCCGGTCATCGCGCCGGGCGTGGGCAGGGCCAGCCGCAGGGCGAGCAGCCAGCCGGCCCCGGCCAGAAAGGCGAGGGCGCGTGTCCAGCCGGACTCGGGGACCGGCATTCCGGCGCCGATCGCCGCGCCCACCAGCAGCTGCGTGCCCGCGGCTGAGGCGACCGGTCCGACGGCGCTCATCTTCCCGGCGAGAAGCCCGAGACCGGTGAGGACGGCGGTCAGCGCGACGGCCCCGACGCGGTCACCGACAGACGTCCCGGCCAGCAGTCCCGCGGCGCCGGCGAGCGCGGGCGCCCCGAGCCGTTGGACGGAGACCCGTCGGCTGCCGGGCCGGTCGTTGATCCCGGCGAGCATGGCGGCGATGGCGGCGACCACTCCGAGCGAGGTGCGGTCGACGAGCAGCGCGACCAGCAGCAGGGGCCCCGCCGCCAGCGCCCCGCGGGTGACCGCGGCCCAGGGGACGGGCCCGCGCTGGGCGCGCAGGGCGTGGGCGAGCCAGGGCGGCAGGACGGAGCGTGCGCGAGCGGGAAGGTGCGGGCGCGGGGACACGGAGCTCCTGTCGTGACGAGGGCGGGGTGCGCCTTCGGGCGACGGTGGCCGGGGCGGACAGCGCTGGGCTGTGGTGTCCACGGTAGACGGCGGGCCCGTGCGGAACGGGACGGTCGCGTTTCGGCGAGGTGACGAGCCCGCCGAATTCCGGGTTCTTTATGAACGCAATCCCGGAAACGGGGCACGCGGAGGCGAATCGGCGCCACCCGAGCCCGGAAACGGGAGCGGGACCGGGGGCGTAGCCTGCCCCCGGCCCCTGGCGAGCCGCCCATGTCGCACACCGGTGCACTTGAGGACCCAGGTCAGTCGTGATGTCGTCGCGTCCTGCCTTTGGACCACCGCGCATCGAGCTGCGCGGGCCGGACTTGAACCGGCAATTCGACGTCCGGGGGCCTGGGCCCGGTCGCTCCGGCGATCGGCGGCGAATGCTGAATCTGGAGCGAGAGTCTGAGATTCAACGCGGTCCGTCCCTGGATTACTCGGCGGGTACGGTTCGCTCGTCACGACAAGCTTCAGCTTCAGTCTGCGCTCCTCGCGCACCCCGGTCACCAGGGACCGGGGAGTCTCGAAGGCTACCCGAACAGGTAGCCGAACACGGCGTCTCCGACGCGCTGGTCGACGACGTCCGCGCCGTTCGCCTCCTCCCGGGCGAACTTCACCGCCTGCTGCAGTTTCTCCAGCCGCGCCAGCAGTTCGTTGACGCGGCGGGCGGGAAGGGCGCCGGAGAACTTCACGGTCGTCCAGTAACCGACCGGCACGTCCTCGTAGTAGACCTCGACCTGCGCCGGGTGCTTGTCGGTCGCCTCCGCCTTCACGTGGTTGCGGGGCACCTTCTTCGTGCGCAACGTCCGTACCGGCTCGGTCTTCCACGCGTCCGTGGAGGGGTCCTGCACCCAGGACTCGGAGGCGTCGAGCACGGGCAGCTTGCGCACGAAGGCGCTGAGGTCGACGAGTTGCTTCTCCAGGAAGAGCAGGTAGGACACGGGCACGTCGGCGACGAGGACCCGCCCGTCCACCTTCACGTCCGCGCGGGCCGTGCAGTTGGCCCAGTCCTTCGTGGCGGTCACGTCGAACAGCCGGGTCAGCGTGGCCGCGGTCTCCCGCAGCACGTCCTCCGCCTGCACCTGCACCCGGGTCGACTCGGGCGGCAGTTGCTCGCCCTCCTCGTCCTTGGGCTGGTAGGTCCGCGATATGCCGGCCAGCAGCGCGGGCTTCTGCAGGCCGTGCTGGGCGCTGGTCAGGTCCTGGTGGGCCTTGGACTTGACACCCTTCTCGACTGCGATGATCTGATTGAGTTTCGCCACGGGAAGGACCGTAACAACGGCGGCTCCCCTCGTACCAATGGTTATCCGCTCCGCGCCGGCTCCAGGCCCGCGTGAAAAGCCCGGGACCGTCCACCGGTCGTCCGCCGCGCAGGGCCGTTGTCAGGGGTGCGCGCTTCCCTGGGTACGACGACCCGGGTGTGAGGACCTGAACCGGATACAGGCCCATCGCGCACCCCGGCGGCGCCGCCGTCGCAGCAATTACCGCCTCACGGCTCCGCCGGCCTCGGAAGCCGTGCGCAGTACGTCCCTCAGCATCGCCGGGGTGAGCCGGCCGGTGAAGGTGTTGCGCTGACTGACATGGAAGCAGCCGAAGACGTCCACACCGTCACCACCGCCCGGGTCGTCCAGCGACACCCGGACCCCGTGCCCGAACGCCGGCCGCGGCCGGGGCACACTCCAGCCCGCCTCCGCGAACGCGGGCAGCGCGGCCTGCCAACCGAAGCCGCCGAGCACCACCACCGACCGCAGCGTCGGCCGCAACAGCCGAAGCTCCCGCACCAGCCAGGGCCGGCAGGCGTCCCGCTCCCCGGGGGTGGGTTTGTTCGCCGGCGGCGCACAGTGCACGGGCGCCGTGACGCGCACCCCGTACAGCTCCAAGCCGTCGCCGGCGGAGACGGACGTCGGCTGCGAAGCCAGGCCCACGTCGTACAACGCCTGATACAGCACGTCTCCGGAACGGTCACCCGTGAACATCCGGCCTGTACGGTTCCCTCCGTGCGCGGCCGGAGCCAGCCCGACGATCAGCAGCCGGGCGTCGGACGGACCGAACCCGGGCACGGGTCGCCCCCAGTACGTCCAGTCCGCGAAAGCCGCCCGCTTGGTGCGCGCGACCTCCTCACGCCAGTCCACCAAGCGAGGACACGCCCTGCACCCCGCGACCCGCCGGTCGAGCTCGACCAGAGCAGAGCCGATGTGCGCGGGCTCGGGAGAGACGGGGGCGTTCACGTCTCCACCGTAGAACGAGTGACGGGATGAACCTCTCGCATGTGAGGCGTCATGCCTTTCGAACGGACGGGCGGTGCCGTGCCATCGCCGGTGCCAGGCGACGCAGCGGCCAGTTCGTCGGTGTTCGGCAGCACTGTAGGTCCCCCTTGGTCGTCGGACGCCGGATCCCTGTGGAGAACGTCCGAGGCGAGGAGTACGTTTCAGGCAGGAGCGGTGTTTGGGGATGCGTACGGGTAGTGAGCCGACGACCGCGCGCAGTGCGCTGCGGCTGCGTCTGGGGCTGGCCTTGTGGGGCTTGGCCTGGGCGGTCTTCGGGACGGTCGCGTTCGCCGTGGCGGGGCGTCCGGGGTGGGCGGTGGCGTGCGGAGCGCTGGGGGCGGTGGTCACCGTCGATCTGACGCTGGTGATCCGGCATATCCGGCAGGGCCCTCACTATCAGCCGGGCCGCGACATTCCGCCGTACCGGCCGCCGGACCGGCGGCGCCCCTGAGAGGAGTCCGCGTCCCCCGAGGGACGGGCAGGGCGGGTGTGTGGTTCGGGCACCGCCCTCAGGTCTCGAAGCGGGCTGCCTTCAGGTACTGCGGGTTAGGGTCGAGTGCCGCGGCCAGTCGGAAGTGCCGCTTGGCCTGGTCGCCGCGTCCTTGTCGTTCGTAGGTGCGGGCGAGCGCGAAGTGGGCGAACGCGTTGTCCGGCTCGCGTTCCAGGACCACGGTGAACTCGAGTTCGGCGGGCCGGAGTTGCGCGGCGGCGAAGAAGGCGCGAGCGCGCAGCAGGCGGGCGGCGGTGTTCTCGGGGTGCGCGGCGACGACTTTGTCGAGCAGCTTCACCGCGCCCCGCGGGTCCCGTGCGGCGAGCAGTCGCTCGGCGGCGCGGAAGTCGATGACGTGTGTCTCCGGAGTACGTCCGGTCGAACCTGCGGTATCGGGCACGGCGAAATCCTTCCCTTGCTGGGAGGGTTCAACGCGCGTGGCCGGGGGCCCTATTCCGGGGAGGTCTCGCGCGGTGTGCGGGCTCTGCGGGCGAGGTCGGTCCACACGTCGTGCACGCGCCGCCGCAGTTCGGGGAGGGGTACGTCGTTGTCGATCACGATGTCGGCGATCGCGCGGCGTTGTTCCCGGGTGGCCTGGGCGGCCATGCGGGCGCGGGCGTCCTGCTCCGTCATACCGCGCAGGCGTACGAGCCGGTCGAGCTGGGTGTCGGGGTGGACGTCCACGACGACGACGAGGTCGTAGAGGGGGGCGAGGCCGTTCTCGGTGAGGAGGGGGACGTCGTGGACGACGACGGCGTGGTCGGGGGCGGAGGTCTCCAGGGCGCGGGAGCGGGCGCCGACCAGGGGGTGGACGATCGAGTTGAGGAGGGCGAGTTTCCCGGGGTCGGCGAAGACGATGGAGCCGAGCCGGGGCCGGTCGAGGCTGCCGTCCTCGGTGAGGATGTCCTCGCCGAAGGCGTCGACGACGGCCGCGAGGCCCGGGGTGTCGGGGGCGACGACTTCGCGGGCGATGCGGTCCGCGTCGATCAGTACGGCCCCGTGCTCGACGAGCAGTCGGGACACTTCGCTCTTGCCGGCGCCGATCCCGCCGGTCAGGCCCACCTTCAGCATGACGGGAAGCTTAGGGCCTGCCGGTGACATCGCGTCCGGCAGGCCCTTGGGGTCGTGGGGCCTCGGGGGCGGGGCCTCGGGGGCGGGTCAGCCCTCTCCCTCGCGTTCGGCGAGGAACCGTTCGAATTCCTGGCCGATCTCGTCCGCGGAGGGGATGTCGACCGGCTCGGCGAGCATGTTGCCGCGGCTCTCGGCGCCGGCCGCCGCGTCGTACTGGTGTTCCAGGCCTTGGACGAGGCTGGTGAGCTCCTCGTCGCCTTCCTGGATCTGGCGGTCGATCTCGCTCTGCGTGCGGTGGGCGTCGGTGCGCAGGGAGTGCGCGACGCCGGGCAGGACGAGTCCGGTGGCCGCGGTGATCGCTTCCAGGACGGTCAGGGCCGCGTCCGGGTAGGTGGAGCGGGCGATGTAGTGGGGGACGTGTGCCGCGACGCCGAGGATGTCGTGGCCGGCCTCCATGAGCCGGTATTCGATCAGCGCCTCGGCGCTGCCGGGGACCTGGGCCTCGTCGAAGGGGCTGCGGTGGCCGGGCATGAGGTCGGTGCGGTTGCCGTGGGGGGTGATGCCCACGGGGCGGGTGTGGGGGACGCCCATGGGGATGCCGTGGAAGTTGACCGAGAGGCGGACGCCGAGCCGCTCGACGATCTGCTTCACGGCGACGGCGAAGCGTTCCCATTCGACGTCGGGTTCGGGGCCGGAGAGCAGCAGGAACGGGGCTCCGGTGGCGTCCTGCACGAGGCGCACTTCGATGGTCGGCTCTTCGTACTCGGTCCACCGGTCGCGCTTGAAGGTCAGCAACGGGCGGCGGGCGCGGTAGTCGACGAGCCGGTCGTGGTCGAAGCGCGCGACGAGTTGGTGGGGCAGCGAGTCGAGGAGCCGGTCGACGATCTGGTCGCCGGTCTCGCCCGCGTCGATGTATCCGTCGAAGTGGTAGAGCATGACAAGTCCGGCCGATTCCTGGGCCAACGCCATGTCGACGACTGCCAGGCCTTTCGGCTCCCATGCGTACAAACCCTGCGGATCAAGCACTTGGACCGCTCCTCCTCGTGTTCTTGGAGGAGAACGCGCTGGGCGGCGTGGGCATTCCCGTCGGACGCTCAAGATCGGCGGGCTCTTGCGATCGGCCTCCGCGGGACCGCGGGGCGGCTTCCTGCCATGACGTCGAAGGCAGCGACGCCGAAGGCCCGCACCTCGAAAGGTGCGGGCCTTCGATTACTGCTTGAACCGGCTTACTGCCTGCCCGGCCTCAGCGGCCGGGTCCCCGGTGAGGGGACCCCGCCGGGGAGGTCAGCTGGTCAGCTCTGGCCGCCGGCCAGCTTCTCGCGGAGCGCGGCGAGCGCCTCGTCCGAGGCCAGCGCGCCGGAGGTGTCGGCGCCCTCGGAGGAGTACGAACCGCCGCCACCGCTACCGCCCGCGGCCGGAGCCGCACCGGCGGCTTCGCCGCCCTCGGCGGCAGCGGCCTCGTCGGCCTCGCGGGACTTGATGACCTGGGCCTGGTGCTGCTCGAAGCGCTGCTGCGCCTCGGCGTACTGGCCCTCCCACGCCTCGCGCTGGGTCTCGTAGCCCTCGAGCCAGTCGTTGGTCTCGGGGTCGAAGCCCTCGGGGTAGATGTAGTTGCCCTGGTCGTCGTACGACGCGGCCATGCCGTACAGCGTCGGGTCGAACTCGACCGAGGCCGGGTCGGAGCCGAAGGACTCGTTGGCCTGCTTGAGGGACAGCGAGATCCGGCGACGCTCGAGGTCGATGTCGATGACCTTGACGAAGATCTCGTCGTTGACCTGGACGACCTGCTCCGGGATCTCCACGTGGCGCTCGGCCAGCTCGGAGATGTGGACCAGGCCCTCGATACCCTCGTCGACGCGGACGAACGCACCGAACGGAACCAGCTTGGTGACCTTGCCGGGGACGACCTGGCCGATCTGGTGCGTGCGGGCGAACTGCTGCCACGGGTCTTCCTGGGTCGCCTTCAGCGACAGGGAGACGCGCTCGCGGTCCATGTCGACGTCGAGGACCTCGACCGTGACCTCCTGGCCGACCTCGACGACCTCGGAGGGGTGGTCGATGTGCTTCCAGGACAGCTCGGAGACGTGGACGAGACCGTCGACGCCGCCCAGGTCCACGAAGGCGCCGAAGTTGACGATCGAGGAGACGACGCCGGAGCGGACCTGACCCTTCTGCAGGGTCGTGAGGAACGTCTGGCGGACCTCGGACTGGGTCTGCTCCAGCCAGGCGCGGCGGGACAGGACCACGTTGTTGCGGTTCTTGTCCAGCTCGATGATCTTCGCCTCGAGCTCCTTGCCCACGTAGGGCTGGAGGTCGCGGACGCGGCGCATCTCGACGAGGGAGGCCGGCAGGAAGCCACGGAGGCCGATGTCGAGGATGAGACCACCCTTGACGACCTCGATGACGGTACCGGTGACGATCCCGTCCTCTTCCTTGATCTTCTCGATCGTGCCCCAGGCACGCTCGTACTGAGCGCGCTTCTTGGACAGGATGAGACGGCCTTCCTTGTCCTCCTTCTGGAGGACGAGGGCCTCGATCTCATCGCCCACGGCGACGACCTCGTTGGGGTCGACGTCGTGCTTGATGGAGAGTTCGCGGCTCGGGATCACGCCTTCGGTCTTGTAACCGATGTCGAGCAGGACCTCGTCCCGGTCGACCTTCACGATGACGCCGTCGACGATGTCGCCGTCGTTGAAGTACTTGATCGTTTCGTCGATCGCGGCGAGGAAAGCTTCCTCGTTACCGATGTCGTTGACCGCAACCTGCGGGGTGGTGGCGGTGGTCTCGGTGCTGCTCGTCATGTGGGAAAGGGCTCCGGTTACGGACAGAAAGTCGTAGGTACTGCTACGCCGGGAGCCCGTGTCGCTCTGAAGAAGCCGGACAGCCAAGGAAGCGCCACACCGGAGAACCGATGGTGACGCCTCGAGAACCGAGGGGACTACAACAGATGCGAGCGCAACCTGCTAGGTCTGAGGTGCGCAGGCCCGCAGCGCAACTTGTAGCATACGGGGGCAGCCGGGCAGGGTCAATGCGCGAAGGCGCACACCCGGGGCGGATCCCCGCATACCCGGCACACAACCTTTCTCCCGAGGCCACGCAGGCCGCAGGAAGCCCCTTCGGTGACGCCTGACCAGCACCGTCCGGGCGGGTTGCACGGAAGAGTACGACGAGGGAGCCGATCATCCAAGAGTCCGCATCGTCCGAGACGGCCTTCGAGCCGCAAGCCACCCGACGTGACGCCGACGTCGCCGAGAGCACCCGGGCCAACCGGGGCTGGTGGGACCGCAACGCGGACGAATACCAGGTCGAGCACGGCACCTTCCTCGGCGACGACCGCTTCGTGTGGGGCCCCGAGGGTCTGGACGAGGTGGAGGCCGAGCTGCTCGGCCCGCCGGAGGAGCTGAAGGGCAGGGCGGTCCTGGAGATCGGCGCCGGCGCGGCCCAGTGCGCGCGCTGGCTCGCCGCGCAGGGCGCGCTGCCGGTCGCTCTGGACATCTCCCACCGCCAGCTCCAGCACGCGCTGCGCATCGGCGGCCCGTTTGCGCTGGTCTGCGCCGACGCGGGCGCGCTGCCGTTCGCGGACGCCTCCTTCGACCTGGCGTGTTCGGCGTACGGGGCGCTGCCCTTCGTCGCCGATCCGGTGCTGGTCCTGAAGGAGGTGCGGCGGGTGCTGCGGCCGGGCGGCCGCTTCGTGTTCTCCGTGACGCATCCGATCCGGTGGGCGTTCCCGGACGAGCCGGGCCCGGAGGGGCTGACGGTGTCGTCGTCCTACTTCGACCGCACGCCCTATGTGGAGCAGGACGAGCAGGGCCGGGCGGTGTACGTGGAGCACCACCGCACGCTCGGCGACCGCGTCCGCGACGTGGTGGCGGGCGGTTTCCGGCTGGTGGATCTGGTCGAGCCGGAGTGGCCGGCCTGGAACTCCTCGGAGTGGGGCGGCTGGTCGCCGCTGCGCGGCAGCCTGATCCCGGGGACGGCCGTCTTCGTCTGCGAGCGGGACTAGCCGGCCAGGGGGCCTGTCGCCCGGCCAGGCCCGGTTTCGTCCGAGGGCTCGGGTCCTGGCACGCGCGTGTGCGGCGGCGTCGGTCGGTGACGCACGCCTGTGGGGGCGCGTGCCGGGCGGCGTACGACACTGGGGGCGTGATTCTCCGTGACGACGCTCTGGACGCGCTGCCCGTGCGGGCGGCCCTGCCCGCTCTGAACGACGCCCTGGAGGGGCACGGCGCCGCCGTGCTCGCCGCGCCGCCCGGCACGGGCAAGACGACGCTGGTGCCGCTCGCGCTGGCCGGGCTGCTGGGCGCGGGGTCCGCGCGGCGGGTGGTGGTGGCCGAGCCGCGGCGGATCGCGGCGCGGGCGGCGGCCCGGCGGATGGCGTGGCTGCTGGGGCAGCGGGCCGGGGAGGCCGTCGGTTACACGGTGCGCGGCGAGCGGGTCGTGGGGCGGCACACGCGCGTGGAGGTCGTCACGACCGGCGTGCTGCTGCAACGTCTTCAGCGTGATCAGGAGCTGACGGGCGTGGACGTGGTGGTGCTGGACGAGTGCCACGAGCGGCATCTGGACGCGGACACGTCAGCGGCGTTCCTGTGGGACGTGCGCGAGACGCTGCGGCCCGATCTGCGCCTGGTGGCGGCCTCGGCGACGACCGACACGGCCGGGTGGTCGCGGCTGCTGGGCGGGGCGCCGGTGGTGGAGGCCGCGGCCGTCGCCTTCGACGTCGAGGTGGTGTGGGCGCCGCCGCCGGGTGGCGTGCGGCCGCCGCACGGGATGCGCGTGGATCCGGCGTTGCTGTCGCATGTGGCGTCGGTGGTGCGGCGGGCACTGGCGGAGCGGTCGGGGGACGTGCTGTGCTTCCTGCCGGGCGTCGGGGAGATCGCGCGGGTCGCGGGGCTGCTCGGGGCGCCGGCCGGGGTGGACGTGCTCCAGGTGCACGGGCGGGCCCCGGCGGCCGTGCAGGACGCGGTGCTGGCGCCCGGGGCGCGGCGGCGGGTGGTGCTCGCGACGTCCGTGGCGGAGTCGTCGTTGACGGTGCCGGGGGTGCGGGTGGTCGTGGACTCGGGGCTGGCGCGGGAGCCGCGCGTGGATCATGCCCGGGGTCTGAGCGCGCTGGCGACCGTGCGGGCTTCGCGGGCGGCGGGCCGGCAGCGGGCGGGGCGGGCCGGGCGCGAGGCGCCGGGGGTGGTGTACCGGTGCTGGGCGGAGGCGGAGGACGTGCGGCTGCCGCTGTTTCCGGCGCCGGAGATCAAGGTGGCCGATCTGTCCTCGTTCGCCCTTCAGGCGGCCTGCTGGGGGGATCCGCAGGCGTCGGGGCTGGCGTTGCCGGACCGGCCGCCGGCGGGGGCGATGGCGGCGGCCCGGGAGCTGCTGACGGCGATCGGCGCGGTGGACGCGTCCGGCGCGGCCACCGAGCGCGGGGTGCGGCTGGCCCGGCTGGGGCTGCATCCGCGGCTGGGGCGGGCGCTGCTGGACGGGGCCGCGTCGGTGGGGTTGGAGCGGGCCGTCGAGGTGGTGGCGCTGCTGAGCGAGGAGGCTCCGCGGGAGTACGGGGACGATCTGGCCGACGCGCTGCGGCGGGCGCGGCGCGGGGGCGACGCGTATGCCGGGCGGTGGCGGGCCGAGGTGCGGCGGCTGCGGGCCGTCGTCGCCCAGGACGTCTCGGCGCAGGGCGTGGGGGTGAAGGGCGTCGGGGCACGGGACGTCTCCGGGGCGGCCGCGTCGCTCCCCGCTGCGGTGGAGGGGGACGCGGAGGGGGACGCGGAGGGGGACGTCGAGGCTCTCGTGGGGCTGGTGGTCGCCCTGGCGTTCCCCGAGCGGCTCGCCAAGGCCGACGGCGGTTCCTACCTCATGGTGTCCGGGACTCGGGCCGAGGCCGGCCCGGGCACCCGGCTGCGGGGCGCGCCCTGGCTCGCCGTGGCGGTCGCCGACCGGCCGGTGGGTCGGGGGCACGCGCGTGTGCAGCTCGCGGCGGTCGTGGACGAGATGGTGGCCCGTCTCGCCGCGGGTGTGCTGCTCCAGGAGCGCGACGAGGTCCACTGGGCCGACGGTGACGTGGTGGCGCGGCGGGTCGAGCGGCTGGGGGCGGTGGAGTTGACGGTGCGTCCGCTGCGGGACGCCGACGCCTCGCTCGTGCGCGGTGCGCTGGTGGAAGGGCTTCGCCAGGAGGGGCTGCGGCTGCTGCGGTGGTCGCCCGCGGCGGACGCCTTGCGGCAGCGGCTGGCGTTCGTGCGGTCGCGCCTGGGGGATCCGTGGCCGGACGTCGGTGACGCGTCGCTGCACGCGCGCGTGGACGAATGGCTGGAGCCGGAGCTGAGCCGCGCCCGGCGGCGGGCCGATCTGGGGCGGATCGACGCCGGGCAGGCGCTGGGCCGGCTGTTGCCGTGGGCGTCCGGCGAGGCGGGCCGGCTGGACGAGTTGGCCCCCGAGCGGATCACCGTGCCGAGCGGGTCGAGGATCCGGATCGACTACGCCGATCCGCAACGGCCGGTGCTGGCGGTGAAGCTGCAGGAGATGTTCGGGTTGCAGGAGTCGCCGCGGGTGGCGGGGGCGGCGCTGGTCGTGCATCTGTTGTCCCCCGCCGGTCGGCCCGTGGCCGTCACGGCCGATCTCGCGTCGTTCTGGCGGGACGGCTACCAGGGGGTGCGGGCGGAGCTGCGGGGCCGGTATCCGAAGCATCCCTGGCCGGAGGATCCGGCGAGCGCGGAGGCGACCCGGTTCACCAACGCGCGACTCAGGCGGTGACGGACTGCGGTGCGGCGGGTTCGGGGGGCTCGGCGGGGGCCGGCCGGCGGGGGCGGCGGGAGCGCGCCTCCAGGTAGAGGGCGAGGGACGTCAGCAGGACGCCGAGCAGGAGGAAGCCCCGGGGCAGGTAGGCGGTCAGGAGCAGGACCAGGGTGCGGTTGGACTTGACCAGGGCCACGGTGTGCTCGATGTAGTCCTCGCGCATCTTCACGTGTCCGGCGAACGCGGTGACCTTGGCGCGGCCGCCGAGGAGGGTGCCGCCGCGCAGTTCCTCCTGGTGGATCTCCTCGCCGTAGACGGGCGCTCCGGTGACCGGTTCGACCCAGAACCTGCGGACGGTGGTGTACCAGCGGGTGGTGCCGGTCTTGGCGATGGTCCGGGGGGTGATGCCCTGGACGGGCATCGTCTTGGGCATGGCGACCTGGGTCCAGGGGACGGTCTGTTCGAAGTAGTAGACCTTCAGGCCGCGGAAGTCGCGGACTCCCCGGTAGTGGATGGGGGCGGTGGTGCGGGTCTGGGCGTCGAAGTACTCGTAGTCCCGTTTCTGGGTGAGGAAGGGCCACTTGAACTCGATGCCCGTGCGGCGGACCGGGTCGCCGTCGACCATCTCGCCGGTGGCGTGGACGGGCTCCTGTGTGTGGGCGTCGAAGATGTAGCGCTCGGGGACCTTGGAGACCATCTTGCCGTCGGGCCCCTGGATGTACGACAGGCCGTTCCAGACGACGACGTCCCGGCCTGCGGTCTTCTCGATCTTCTCGGAGGCCTCCACGTCGCCCTTGAGGGTCTGCACGACGGTGATCTTCGGGACCGTGCGGGCGGTCATGGTGCCGTAGTCGAGGAGGGTGGCGTTCTTCGCCTCCAACACCATCGTCTGGTACTCGTTCGCCGGGATCTTGGCCAGGCGCGGGTAGGCGTACCAGCGCAGCAGCGGGGCGAGCGCCGCGAAGAACACGGCGAGGGCGAGCAGGACCAGGCCGGCTGTGCGGCGCATCGCGGCCTCCTTGGCGGACGGTTCCGGCGGGCGGGGCGGGCATGGGCGGTGCGTCGGTCAGGGGCGGGCACGCCGGTCAGGGGGTGCATGCCGGCCAGGGGACGCCGGTCAGGGGTGGGCGGGGACCGTCGTCAGCAGGGGTTTCGGGGAGGTCTCGCCGGTCGGGGCGCCCAGCGCGGTGAGGGTGAGGACGAGGGCGAGCGCGACGGCGAGACCGGTCGCGGCGGCGATGAGGGCGCGCATACGGGCCTCCCTGCGCGACGGCGACGGACATCGACTGTCGGAACCGGCCAGGGATCCGACAGCGGAGCTGACAGGTCGTCAGGTGCGGCACCGTAGCAACGCGGGCGCGAGATGAGAACACGTCGTGCACGACGACGGCGCCCCCTGCCGTCGAGCAGGGGGCGCCGTCGCGGTGGTGCGCAGGACGGTTACGAGTCGGAGTCCGTGGCGGGCGACTCGCTGGGCTCGGGGCTCGGGGACGTGGTCGTGGCGGCCGTGACGGTCAGTTCGACGGTGAGGGTCGCGCCGCCGGTGGTGGTGATGCGCAGCAGGTACGTCCCGGCGGTGTCGTCCGCGTAGAGCTTGGGCAGGTGCAGCAGGCCCTTCGCGTCCGTCTGGAGGTCCAGGGCGCGCACGGGGGCGCCGGCGGCGTCCTTGAAGTAGGGACCCTCGTCGGCGGCGGTCGGGTCGTCGGCCGACTTGACCAGGGTGGCGGTGGCCGCGACCTTGCCCGCGGTGGCGCCCCGGTAGGTGGCCTTGACCTCGACCTGGTCGGCGAACTCGCCGCCGGCCACGCAGGTGAGCGCGGTGTCGCCGGTGCGGGCGAGGGCGTCGGCGGCGCGCGCGGTGACGGTGGCCCGGTAGTCGAAGGCGGCGAGGGTGCGGCCGGCGAGCGTGGCGCGGACGGTGAACTCACCGGTCTTCTCGCCGGCGGTGAGCGCCGGCGCGAGGGCGACGCCCTTGCCGTCCGTGGCGACCACGGCGACGCTCTCGCCGCCGGCGAAGACGGCGTCGGTGTCGCCGACGATGGTGAAGCGGACCCGGACCTTGGCGACGGCCTTGCCGGCCGCGGTCTCCGCCCGGGTGCCGATCCGCTCGGCGTAGGTGTCGCCCGCCATGGCGGTGAGGGCGGCGGTGCCCGCGTCCTCCAGGTGGTCGACCGTGTCGGTCGGCGTGGGCGCCGGCGGAGTGGGCTTGCCGGGCGTGGGGGGCGTCGTGGGGGGCTTCGGCTTGCTCGGCGGCGTCGGCTTGGTCGGCGTGGCCGGCCCGGCGGGCGTGGTCGGGGCGCCGGGCGTCGACGGGGCGGACGGCGTGGTGGGCGTGTTCGGGTAGTCGTCGCTGCGGTCGACGGGGACGGCGCCGGTGCCGTTCGGGATCTCGTGCGTGCCCTTGCGGTAGTACTCCAGCCACGACAGGACGGTGTTGAGATAGTCCGTCGAGTTGTTGTAGCTGAGGATCGCGCTGCGCATGCCGGCCGGGGTGGCCATGTTCCAGTCGTAACGGCACAGGTAATGGCCGGCGGCGAGCGCGGCGTCGTAGATGTTGTTGGGGTCCTTCTTTCCGTCGCCGTTGCCGTCGCGGCCCGCCCATGCCCAGGTGGAGGGGATGAACTGCAGGGGGCCGACGGCGCGGTCGTAGGTGCTGTCGCCGTCGTAGGCGCCGTTGTCGGTGTCCTTGATGTCGGCGAAGCCCACGCCGTTGAGGACCGGACCGAGGATCGGCGTGACGGTCGTGCCGTCCGCGGTGACGTTGCCGCCGCTCGCGTGGCCCGACTCGACCTTGCCGATGGCGGCGAGGAGCTGCCAGGGCATGTTGCAGCCGGGCTTGGCCTGCGCGAGCGCCGCCTCGGCCTTCTTGTAGGCGTCCAGGACGGTCGCCGGGATGCCCGCCTCGGTGGCGCCGGTGGCGACCGGGGTGGTGGGCGATCCGCCGGTCGGCGCCGGGGCGGGGCTCTTCAGCGGCGGGAGGTCCGTGTAGTACGGCGAGTTACCGGTGGCGCCGGCCGCGGTGCCGGCGCCGGCCTCGGCGGACGGGGTGTCGGCGGCGGTCTGTCTGCCCTGGCTGTCGGCCGTGACATCCGATGCCTGGGACGCGGCCAGAGCCGCGACGGCCAGTGCGGCCACCGTCGTGTTGACCGCTCCCTTGCGCAGTCTCGTGCCGAAATGCGCCGACATGAAGTGAAACCCTCCCGTGGGACGCCGAACGCCCGTCTTCGCCTGCACTGCTGTGCCGTTGTTCTGGTTTTGTCGTCGAGCCGTTGTCGTCGCTGTGTAGCCGTACTGCCGTGGTGCCGCTGGTGCGCTGGTCACCGTTGCCGGTTGCCGTTGCCACTGATGGGACGGTCCACCCGCCACGGAGGTTGCATCCGCAAGCGGTTTGCCCTGGTTTTGCGCCTTTGTCAGACGCTTCCGGGGCACCGCGACCCAGGTGACCCTACGACAACTTCTTTTTGACCGGCACCCGTTCGGGCGTCGTTTTCACCGGTTGCTCACGGGCCGTCGTCCCGAACCGTGCCCCGCATACTGGACGTCGTCGACCGCCGGGCCGCTCGGGCCCTCAACGTCCGCCCCCGGGAGCACCGTTGCCGTTCACGTTGAGTCATGCCGCGGCCGTGCTGCCCGCCGTGCGCGCCGACGGATCCGGCCGCGGGCGACTGGTACCGGCCGCCCTGGTGGCGGGGTCGTTCGCTCCGGACATGACCTACTACGCGGCGAGCGTCCTGCCGCGGGCGATGGAGTTCGGGGACGTCACCCACTCCTTCGCCGGAGTCTTCACGGTCGACGTGCTGATCGCCTGGACGTCGGCGGGGCTGTGGCTGCTGGTGCGCGAACCGCTGGTGGCGCTGCTGCCGCGGGGCCGGCAGGGCCGGGTGGCCGCCTTGACCCGGTGCGGCGCGCCACGCGCGCGTGTGCGGCCGCCGGTCGTCCTTCGGTGGTACGTCTGCGCGGCCCTGGGCGCGCTGACGCACGTGGTGTGGGACGCGTTCACACACCTCGACCGCTGGGGCATGCGCCTGTTCCCCGTCCTCGGCGAGCGGATCGCCGGGTCGCCGCTGTACTGGTACCTGCAGTACGGGGGTTCGGCCGTGGCCGCGGCCGTGATCGCCGCGTTCGTGACGTACGCGCTGCGCCGGGCGCCCGACGGCGAGCCGGCGGGGGTGGCGGTGCTCTCGGCCCGGGACCGGTGGTGGGCGGTCGCCCTGATCGGCGGCTGTGCGCTGGTCGCCGCCGCGCGGCGGGCGACGCGCTGGTGGGAGTACCGGGGCGCGCGCGAGGCCGGGCCGTGGGAGCTCGTGCCGACGCTGTGCTTCGGTGCGGGCGCGGGGCTGGCGCTGGGCGTGCTGCTGTACGCCGTCGCCGTGCGGCTGTGGCGGCCGGCCGCCCGGGCCCGGTACGCCGGACAGCCGGACACGGGTCCCGGGCCGGGACCGGGGCCGGACACGGACCCCGCGGCGGAGGGCGAGGCAGAGGCGGAGGCGGTCAGTGGGCGGCGGAGCCGTCCGGACGTTCGGTGAGAGGCGGCGCGGTCGCGACGAAGACGGGGAGGTGGCGGGTCGTGCGGGGTCCGAGGAGCCGGCCGACGACGGCACGGGCCGGCGCGGCCAGCCGGCCGCTTACCGCCTCGGCCCAACGGCGCAGGGCGTCGCTCCTCGGCACTCCCCGGCGGGCGAGCGGGAGCAGCCGCGCGAGGACGAGCCGGACCAGGGCGGGCCGGGGCAGTCGCGCGGCGGCCGTGCGCAGGATCCTGGCGGGGGTGCGCAGAGCAGTGGCGGGCGTTCTCGGGAGGCGGGGGGTGGCGGCGCGGGGCGCGCGGGCGGGGCGTGGACGCTTCCGGGGCGCCGTGCCGGGTGCGGCCCGGGTGTCGTCGGCGGCCGTGGCGTGAACGCGTGCGTGGGCCTTGCGGCGGTGGAGCATGCGTATACCCATGGCCGCATCCTGGCGGGCGGCGACGGCCGGAGGCCTGTTCTCGGCGGCCACGCGGGTGAGGGCCCTTCGGGGGATGACCGGCGGTGACGAAGGACCTGGCCGCGGTCTCGCCGTGGGCGATGGGTCGTCGCCGGAGGGCGGCAAGGGGCGGGGGCACTGCCCGGGCGGACAGGATCCCTCGCCGGCTCTGTGCGGACCGTCTCGCGG
>NZ_JBHVYK010000051.1:53333-56612 GCF_042880855.1 Streptomyces sp. NPDC058291 | reverse complement strand
TTTTTGTGGTGTTCCGCTGGGCGTCGCGGGCCGTGCGCGATCCCCCCGCCGGCGCCCCCCGCGGGGTCCCGGGCGGGGGGTGTGGTGAAACCCCCCCCCGCCCGCTTCCTGAAGCGGACGAGTGATGTGACGTCATATCCGGCTCCGACTGGGAACCCATAGCGGCATGGGCAAGACCGCGCTGATCGTCATCGACATGATCAACACCTACGACCACCCCGACGCCGACCTGCTCCTGCCGTCGGCCCGCAGGGTGGTACCGGTGGCCGCCGGTCTCCTCGACCGGGCCCGCCGCGCCGACGTCCCCGTCGTCTACGTCAACGACAACTTCGGCCAGTGGCGCTCCCACCACGGCGAACTCCTCGACAAGGCCCTGGCGGGCCCGCACGCCGACCTCGTCGACCCGCTGCGCCCCGACGAGTCGTCGCAGTTCGTCGTCAAGGCACGGCATTCGGTCTTCTTCGAGACCCCGCTGTCGTACCTCCTCGACCAGGAGAGCATCGACCACCTCGTCCTGTGCGGGCAGGTCACCGAACAGTGCGTGCTGTACTCGGCCCTCGACGCCCACATCCGGCACTTCGACGTGACCGTCCCCCGCGACGCCGTCGCCCACATCCACGCCGATCTCGCGGACGCCGCCCTGAAGATGATGGAACGCAACATGGGTGCCCGCGTGTGCGACAGCGGCGACGTGTGGACGTGAACCGCCCTACGCCGCAGCAGTCCTGACGAGCGGTCACCGCCGCCCGCGACACGGCCGGCGCGACGCCGGACGGACGGCCTCCGATTCCCCGGCCCGGGCGGAGAGCGAACGGTAATCCGCCGGTGCGGGCACGGGCCGGACTCCCATTCGGTTCCTCCGCTCAGCAAGGGGCGCGACACACATGGCCGAGTTGACCCGCCGCAGACTTCTGGGCTCGGCCGCGGGCGTGCTGGGCGCCGCGGCCGCTCTCTCCCTCCTCCCGCCGAGCGTCCGTAAGGCCGTCGCGGCCGGACAGCCCCGCCGCGGCTCGCTCGACGACGTCGAACACGTCGTCCTGCTGATGCAGGAGAACCGTTCGTTCGACCACTACTTCGGCACCCTGTCCGGGGTGCGGGGCTTCGCCGACCCCCGAGCGCTCACCCTGGACAGCGGGCGCTCGGTCTTCTATCAGCCCGACACCGAGAACCCGAGGGGCTACCTCCTCCCCTTCCACCTGGACACCCACACCTCCAGCGCCCAGGCCATCCCGTCCACCAGCCACGCCTGGTCGGTGCAGCACGACGCGTGGAACGGCGGCCGGATGGACCGCTGGCTGCCGGCCCACCGCACGGCCGACGGCGCCGACGGTCCCTACGTGATGGGGTATTACACGCGCGAGGACATCCCGTTCCAGTTCGCGCTCGCCGAGACCTTCACCGTCTGCGACCACTACTTCTGCTCGGTCCTCGGCCCGACCTGGCCCAACCGGCTGATGTGGATGACCGGCAGCATCGACCCGGACGGCGGACAGGGCGGCCCGGTCATCCGCAACTCCGCGCCCACTCCGTTCAGCTGGACGACGTACGCCGAGCGGCTGCAGGCGGCCGGGGTGAGCTGGAAGGTGTACCAGCAGGAGGACGACTACGGCTGCAACCTGCTGGAACAGTTCTCCGCGTTCCGGGACGCGCTGCCCGGCTCCGACCTGTACGAGCGGGGGGTGCGGCCGCAGCCCGAAGGCGCCTTCGAGGACGACGCCCGCAACGACCGGCTGCCGACGGTGTCCTGGATCATCCCGCCCGGCCACCAGTCGGAGCACCCCGACTTCCTGCCGGCCGCCGGCGCGGACTTCGTGGCCTCCAAGATCGAGGCCGTCGCGGCGAACCCGGCGGTGTGGGCCAAGACCGCCTTCATCCTCAACTACGACGAGAACGACGGCCTGTTCGACCATGTGCCGCCGCCGACCCCGCCGGCCGGCACGCCGGGCGAGTTCGTCGAGGACCTGCCGGTCGGCGCGGGCTTCCGGGTGCCCGCGATCATCGTCTCGCCCTGGACCGTGGGCGGCTGGGTCGCCTCCGAGGCCTTCGACCACACCTCCGCCCTGCGCTTCCTCGAAAGGCTCACCGGGGTCGAGGAACCCAACATCAGCGCCTGGCGGCGCGGCGCCTTCGGCGACCTCACCTCCGCCTTCCGCTTCGCGGCCGCCCAGCCGCTCGCGCCGGCCCTGCCCGACGACACTGCCGAGCAGCTGCTCCGAGCGCAGGAGGAGGTCGCGACGCTGCCCAGGCCGACGCTGCCGGGCGTCGAGCAGACGTTCCCCACCCAGGAGCCCGGCCGTCGGCCGCAGACCTGAGAGGGGCGGCGCCGCCGGCCCCGGCCACCGCGGCGACCCGCCGGCTGCCTGCGCGCCAGGGCCCGCGGCGGCTCGGGCGGCTGCACGCCGACCCGTCGGTGCGGGCCCTGGCCGCCGACGCCTCGCACGTGTTCCTCGCCGGACGTCCGGGGCCCACCGGGCAGGTCAGCCGCGGGTGACGGCGTCCGGAGGGTCTGCGCGCGTAGACAGCGCAGTGTCGGGCGGAAGGAAGAACAGGGCGCAGATACGCAGGGGGTGCGGTTCCCGGTTCTCCGCCATGTGCACGCCCTGCGGACCGACCGGCTCGACGATGCACCCGCCGACGGGCGTCACACACTCGGAACCGTCCGACAAGGTCCGCGTCAGGACACCCGCCGTCACCACGGCCACGACCCGTCCCTCGTGGTAGTGCCAGGGCAGCGACCCGCCCGGCGGAATCTCGTACTCCGTCACGACGACCCGGGCGCCCTGCGGCACGGCCAGCGCGAGCCGCTCGGTGAGGAAGCCGTCGGCGAGCAGAACCGGCCCGGGTTCGGCGCGAGGACCGGGCTCCTGGGAGCGCCCGGGTTCGGCGGCGGGCCTGGGGGCCGCGGGCGGCCGGCGGGCCGCGCGGCGGTCGCTGGGGAGGAGGGAGGCGGGGGAGCCGGGTCCGGTCGGGCCCACCGGGCGGCGTAACCCCGCCGGAGTCATGTGCCGCTGGTCAGTGCGTTCCACAGGGGCGACATTAGACCACCCGCGTCACGGTGGGGTGACCGGCCGTCAGGCATCGTGCCGGCCGCGCCCGCGCTCCCCGGTCCGACATGTGAGGTAGACGGCCTGCGCGGGAGTAAGCCTCCGAGGCCGTCTTTGCGTCCTCCTCAACGTGACTCGCACGAAACATCGCGCGACGAGTGTGTGGGAGAGACCTTGAGCATCCTGCGTCCCGAAGTGGAACGGCCACGCGACCGCGCCCGCGACGACCGCGCCG